>NZ_JBFCVL010000009.1 GCF_040712075.1 Fodinicurvata sp. EGI_FJ10296 | reverse complement strand
GCCTTTTCGTTCTGCTGCGTCGCGAGGGCGAGCCATCCGGGATCAACCGCATCTATCGACTCTACCGCGAGGAAGGGCTGACCGTCGGCAAGCGGCGTGCGCGGCGCAAGGCTCTCGGCACACGTGCCCCGATCTTGGTCGAGGCGCGAGCGAATGCCAGATGGTCGCTGGATTTCGTTCATGACCAGTTCGCCTGCGGGCGGCGGTTCCGAGTGCTCAACATCGTCGATGACGTCACCCGCGAATGCCTGGCTGCAATCCCGGACACCTCGATATCAGGCAGACGGGTGGCGCGGGAACTAACGGCGTTGATCGAACGGCGCGGTCGGCCCGGCATGATTGTCTCGGACAACGGGACGGAACTGACCTCGAATGCCATCCTGAAATGGTGCACCGAGCACAGGATCGAATGGCATTACATCGCGCCGGGAAAGCCCATGCAGAACGGGTTCGTCGAGAGTTTCAACGGTCGCATGCGGGACGAGTTTCTCAACGAGACCGCCTTTCGCAACCTCGCCCATGCCCGCGATCTGATCGCCGCCTGGGTAGATGATTACAATACGCAGCGCCCACATTCGGCCCTCGGATATGAAACCCCGGCTGACTATGCCCGGGCCCTGACCACCGCAATCGCCCGCCCCGCTGCACCAGATGATAGCTCCGCGCGTCAGGCGATTGCTCAACCCACGCCGTTCGGCGTAAACAGTAACCGGACTCCGGTCGCGGCTGGTTGAAAGATCTGTGGCAGGTCACAACCGTGATCGGCTCGACGTCGGGATGGCGCTCCGGGTCCATCACCCAGGCCTCTCACATCATCTCCACCTGGCCGGACGCCCCGGAATCAACGTCGAGATCAATACCATCGGTTTCACTACCGTCCTGGGAGCGGTTGGTCAGGCCGCCCGAACCTGCCTGACGAAATCCGCCACACCTGTCTGAAGCCTGCCTGCGGTTTCTCCCAGTTCCCGGGCGCTGGCCAGAACCTGATTGGCAGCGGCGCCGCCCTCGCCCGCGGCCTGACTAACCTCGGTGATCGCGCTCGACACTTCGCCCGTGCCGTTGGCGGCCTGCTGGATGTTGCGGGTGATTTCGCCAGTAGCGGAGTCCTGTTCCTCCACTGCGGCGGCAATCGAGTTCGAGATCTCACGGCTCTCGGTGATCATCTGGTTGATGCGTTCGATCACCTTGACGGTATCCTGCGTCACGCCCTGCATGCCATTGATCTGTTCGGAGATATTCTCCGTCGCCTTGGCCGTCTGATTGGCCAGGTTCTTGACCTCTGACGCGACAACCGCGAATCCCTTGCCCGCCTCGCCGGCGCGCGCTGCCTCGATTGTGGCGTTGAGAGCCAGCAGGTTGGTCTGAGCTGCAATATCCTGGATCAGTTGCACGACCTGTCCGATCCGATTGGCGGCTTCGGCCAGGGAATTGACGGTAACACCGGCTTCGTTGGCGCCGGCAACGGCGTTGTCGGCGGAGCGGGAGGAACTGACGACCTGCTGGCTGATCTCACGGATCGAGGCGGCCATTTCTTCGGTCGCGCTCGCCACCGTCTGCACATTCGTTGATGCCTGAAGGGCCGCGGCTGACACCGTGGTCGCCTGGGACGACGTTTCCTCGGCGGAGGAGGTCATGGTCTGGGCGGCGGCCTCGAGTTCCTGAACGGCGGAAGCGATCATCTGGACGAGCTCGCCGACGGAGTTTTCGAAGCTGTCGGCCAGTTCGTTCATCGCCCGCCTCTTTTCTTCCTCCGCCTGCATTTTCTGATCCGCGACTTCCTGTTCCATCTCGCGGTTGCGAATCAGGTTTTCCTTGAACACCTGGACAGCATCGGCCATCGAGCCGATCTCGTCGCGCCGGCCGATTGCCGGGACATTGGCGGAGGTATCGCGATCGCGGGTTGATATTGCCGAGCAATACAATGTTATGCCAAAAACCATCGATCGCTGGTGCAACGAGGCCGGAAAGCCGCGTGGGGAAGAAGCTGTAGCGCTCCTCATGGCGACATTCCGCAATCGGCCGTCACTAGGCATTTCGATGAATTGCCTTCGGCGATCAGTCTCTGATGTCAAGCGGCCGGGTCAATACAACCACAGCCCAGAAGGCGGCACGAAAGTAAGGCGCTGTGGCGCCCATCGAAGATGGATCGTCAGGAGCCGAAGTCAGCAACGGTTTCGATGAGCTGCCGGAGCCCATCGCTCGCGAGTGCCAGGAGGCAAATATTCGATCAGATAAAACCCAAGAGCCCGCACAACGAGAAGAAGCTGTGGCGCTAGTCAAGTGTGGTCAATCACAGACTGAGGTTGCCAGAATTTTGGGTATATCCCTGTATACGATCTCTCAGTGGTGCAGGACGGCTGGCGTTGCTGGAAAGGCCCAGAAGGCCCGCCGGAGAGAAGAAGCGGCGTCGCTGATCAAGAGTGCCAAGTCGCGCTCCGAGGTAGCTGAGCAGTTTGGTGTGACGCTGCAAACAGTCAGTGCCTGGTGCAAAAAAGCGGGGCCCCCTGCATCAGTAGACAAACCGCGTCACCCCCATGGCCAGAAAGGCACCGCCGATTTCGAAGAGGGCTGTTTCGGCCTGAAGTCAATCGGGCCATTGCTCTGGTCAAGAGCGGCCTGTCACATTCAACGGTCGCTGAGCAGTTTGGTGAAGAAACGGCAACCATCGAAAACTGGTGCAAGGCGGCCGGAATCAGGCAAGGAAAGATCCACAGGGACAAGAGAACCGCACGAAAGGAAAGTGCCGTGGCGCTCGTCCGAAGCGGCTTGTCACGAGCTGAGACCAGCAGCCAGTTCGATGTGACGCAGACTACCATCGATCGCTGGTGCAACGGGGCGGTGATTGTACCAGGCAAGGCCCAGGAGGACGCACAAGAAAATCATGGACCCGGCCGGCTCACGGCGGACGGGACTACGGAGAAAAGCGCTGAACTTTCATCTCGCCAAGGGGCGCTCGCTGCCGCGCTGTTGAAGATCGGCCAGAACTCGGAAGAAGTCGCCGGAAATGTCGGCGTTCCGACCGACGCCGTCTAGAAAACCCCACATACCGGATAAACGCAGGGCAAAGCTCATGCGTCAGCCGACCGTCCGCTTGACGCGTCCCTGCCGGCCAGCATGCGGGCGATCGTCGGTCCTGGCGTCGGCAATGCGGCGACGGTCAAAGTCGACGCGGCGCTGTTCGACGAGACGCCGGACGAACTGACCGCCAACGCCCGCGCCGCTGTCGCCGACAGCGGTACGCTGCGCCTTTCGACAGCGCGCGCTGAAGGCCGCAACGACCCCACGGTCGTCATCACGATCGCCGATGACGCCGCCGGCATGGACGACGACACGTGCCGACGCGCCAAGGAGCCGTTCTCCACCACACGCGCTATTCCGACGGGACGACCGTGACGCTGGCCCTGCCCGTGCAGTCAAGACGGATGGCAGCGAAATCCGCAGTGATCCGTCCAGGGCTCAACCGCAATGTCGAGAATGAATACAATGACCCGGATGAGGGCCGAACACGGCATCTACTTCCGGCTGTATCGGCGTCGCCTGGCAGATAAAGAGATGTCGACTGCCACGCAACGCAGATCTTTCGAGTACGTCTCAACGGCGTCTGCACGGCCGGGCGGTTCCGTGGGCATTCCTGAAAACCCCACGGAGCCCGGGATGGTCGGCCTTTGAGACCGCGAAAGCCGGCGGCGGATCAATCGCGGAGACCCGCCTTGCCGACCGGTCGATCGTCACCAGACGTAGCGCAAGCCCGCCTGGCCGCGATGGTCGGTGTAGTTGTCGCCGAGGCTGCCGTCATAGGCGGCGAACAGGTCGACGTCGTCGGTGATGCCGAGATCCAGCGTGACGCCCAACTCGGCGATGTCGCGTGGCAGCCCCTGACCCTGGATGGCGAAGCTGTCGCTGCCCAAGAGCGAGGCCCGGAGCGCGGTTTCCGGTGAGCCGATCTCGCGGCTCCACGCGGCACGGGCGGTCAGGGCGACGGTCATGCCGTCATCGACAGACGTTTCATAGCGCGTTTCCGCGCCCAGTCTGGCGCGCAGGCTGTCGCTGGTCAGCGAACCGACGGACAGACCGGCATCGCCGGTTTCCTCATAGCCTTCCTGACGCATGCCGATATAGCGGACGCCAACCAGCGGCGAGACGGTCAATCCCTCGGGGCCGGGCCGGAAATCATAAGCCGCCTGGGCATCGATGTTCCAAGCGTCGGCGCCGTAATCGGCCGATTGCTGGCCGAAGGTCGGCACGGTGCGGCTGCTGTCGTATTCGATCCGGGAATAGCTGAACGCGCCCGACAGACGCAGATCGTCCAGTTGATAGCGGCCATAGATGGCGCCGCTATAGCTTTCTGTATCCACGCCCAGCATGCCGCCGGAGGTAACCCGGCCCTGTTCGTAGCCGATTGCCGCGCCAACCGAGAAGGCGTCGTTCACCGGCATGTCGATGCCGGCATGCAGGCCACCCGACCGGCTGTCGCTGCCGGGCATGCCGTTGGCGCTGCCCTGACGTCCGGTCTGGCCGACGACCCGGACCCAGCTTGCCGGGCCGTCCGTGCGGCCGGCACCCGTCGGTGCCGGTGCTTGCGCCACTTCATCCCATTCGTCGCGGGACATTGGTTCGGCGCTGGCGAACTGGATGGTGCCCGGCGTCAGGGCCGACGCGGTTTGGGCGCCGCCCCCGAATCCGCCGCCGGTTCCCCCGAACCCATTCGCCATCTGGACGAAATCCATCAGGGCGGTGGAGAACGAGACCGAAATGCCCGATGTCCCGGCCGACCGGCTGCCGCTCAGCTCTTCCAGAACGGCAGTGACCTCGTCCTCGTTCAGGCCGAGGAACGCGTCGACGAACGCCTGATAGCGGGGATCGCCTTGATCCATCGTGTCCAGGACCGTCACCAGGGCGTTTTGATTGCCATTGCCCGAGAACGGTGATGCCAGCGGCTGCAGATCGCCGATGTCCGGGTCAGAGTTCTCCGGGTCATCCGTAACCGCCAAAGTCAGATGGACCCCCGTGGCGTCGTAATCGAGAGACGGGTCGATAAAGGCAAAATTGTCCTCGACGTCGTCGAATTCGCCATTGATGGTTTCGGCCTCCAGGATCGGATACGTGCCAAGCACGAGATTGTCTTCGTCATCCTCAAGGCTGACCACATCGACCGTGCCGCCATTGATCGTCGCGTCGCCTTTTACATCGGTTTGGCTGGCGCCGGTGCGATCGACATAAACCCGATAGGTGGAACCACTATTGAACGTGGCATTTCCGTCGACCGTCAAGGTATCGACCGTCCTGGTGCCGACCGGGTTGCCGGGCGCCAGGGTACCGTTCAGGGTCAGGGGGGCGACGGTGCCGGTGCCGCCCAGCGTTCCGCCGAGTTCGACGAGCATCGCTTCTCCGCCCAGGGTGTCGTCGACGATCAGTGTGCCACCATCGACCGTGGTCGTCCCGCCAAAGCCGGTGTTGTCGGCGGTCAGCCGGGTAACGCCCGCCAAATGCGTGATGCGGTGGTCAAGGGTGCTGCGGATCGGATCCGCGTCGCTGACGATCTTCGTGTCGAAATCATAGTCACTGCCGGTGTGGTTGAAAACCAGCGTGCCGGTGCCGGACCCGAATTCGACGCCGTCCGTCACCAATGTCCCTGGCGCCACAGCCTGATCGCCGACTGCTGCCCCGATATTCACGGTGCCTGTACTGCTGTCGTTGGTGGCGATTTCAATACTTGTGCTTTCGACCTCGCCGCCTTCGGAAACGGTCAGGTCGCCCTTACCCCGCCATCCAACAGCGAGGTCGTCGGAACTGGTCCATGTCGACCCGCTCCCCCTCACTGTCACGCTGCCAACGCTGTCAGTCTCGTCGCCGATAAAGCTGAAGGCACTGCTGACCATGCCCCCATTCTCAACAGCCAGGTTGCCCTCGCCTTCAGTACCTACAGAAAAGTTGGCCACCAAAATTGTCCAGGTCGAATCGGTTCCCGTCACTGTCACATGGCCATCGCCGGTATCCTCGCTGCCGATTTCACCGCCTGTGCTGCTGACCTCGCCCCCGTGTTCAACGGTCAGGTGGCCCTCACCATTTTTTCCGACATAGAGGGATCCGTCATTGTTCCAGGTCGAACCGTTCCCCGTCACCATCACATTGCCTACACCGGTATCTTCGCTGCCGATTTCACCGATTTTGCTGCTAACCGTACCCCCACCTGAAACGATCAGGTCGCCCGTGCCAGAGTTGCCGACGATTAGTCTTTCGCTCAGCGTCCAGGTTGCACCCGAGCCCGTGACGTTAACCGTGCCGGTTCCCTTATCTCCGATGTGCGCGAGATCCGAACTCAACTCGCCTGAATCGCTGATGTCGAGTCGTCCGTAGGCGTCAGCTTCACTTCCGATCAGCAGTTTTTCACCGGATTTGTAGTTCGGGTGTTCGATTTTCGGGGTGTTTTCGTCAGTCGAAGGGACGTCGATTAGAACAAGCGACGAACTACTGTCCGGCCAGTAAACACCCGACCAGTTATCCTTGTTGTTCCAGTCGGTAGACTCAGTGCCCGTCCATTCGTTCTGCGCGACGGCAGGGGCCGGTTCTGCCGCCGAGGCGCCGGCGGCGATCGCGGCGGCGACCGGTAGCACCATGCGGCTTCGGCCAACCGGCCGCTTCGGCAGCCGGAACCTGACGAAGCACTTCTTGTCGCCGTGGCCGGTACGCGCCGCTTCAGTCGTGATTCCGTCGGTTGTTTCCATGGAAAAATCGCCTTGTCGTGTATGTATGATCCCGGCATTCAGGTGCGGAGGCAGAACTTTGCGTCAGTTCATTTCCATCCATAATCATCGATTATTGAGTTTTGGTGAACGTACCCGAGCATGTTGTCGACGGAGACAAGGGGGAGGGTATCCATCCGGAGCTCCACGAGCCGGCAGAGCACTGGACGCGCTGCACCCCGATCCGCGATGCATCACGATGAGCGACGGCGTTCCATTCGGGGCGGAGTGTTTGTGGTAGGGCTGCCGCCGTACCCACCCCTCATGATAGCCGACAATACCCTCACCAAGCCAAAGTGGTGCCCTGGCCTGGCCGCGAAGGCCAGCAGGAACACGGCAGCGCTCTGTTCGCGATGCCTGCACAGGGCGATTGCCTATTCACGGATGGGCATCACTCGAGAACTGCATATTAATGAACTGGCACGCCGCACGGTTTCGCGGCGATCTCGCCCCACGGCGCGAGGATTGCACGCGGCGGGTATTGCATCAGCCTTGCCGCTCGCCGCTGCGCGGGATGGCCGTAACAACGAGGGCAATAGCCCCGCACAACGCGATCAGCGCCAGAATGCCGGGATCGGGCCACGATAGATCCATGAGAGGAACCAGGACGGCGATGCCCCCCACACCGGCCAGCGCCCCGACCAGCGCCGCCAGTCCGGTACGGGACAGACACGTCCGGGGGCGGGGAATGAGCCACCAGACGATCGCGCCGACCAGGTCGGGCACCAGACCCATGCCATAACCCAGGAATACGATCAGCAGCCCGAAACCCAGTCTGTCACCGAAACCAAGCGGGTCGGGCTCAAGGGTCACCGCCACCAGGGCATAGACAAGACTGCCGGCCAGCGGTCCGAGAAGGACGATGGTGGCAAACCGGCGTCCCGATAAGGGGCATTGGCGGGTCTCGGCGTCGGTCAACGGATCCATGATCCGGTGGCTACGAAACACTTATGGGTTCAAGGACCGCCATTAGCCTCATTCGAACCAAAAATCGTTCAGGTGCCAGCAAACGTCTGTCCCCTCCACGCGTCGTTATCCTGGAAGGTCCTCCATGCCTGCCGGTATTCCGCCACCCCGGCGTCGAGCTGGAGGCCAAGGACCTCCGGGGTGTTGCTGGTTCCGGGCGGCCAGCATCGATGCTGTAATGCCATTCCTGCTGCGTGCACGTCGGCGTCGGCATCCCGGCGTTCAAATGACCGCAAGAGCACCAGACGGGCCACAAGACACTTGATCAGCGCCCGATCTTGCCGTCAAACAGCAGGCCATTTGAGGAACGTCGGCTCGGGCCCGTCTTTCCGGGCGCGCTTTGTCCGGGACAACCACCTCGGCGAGGCTACCCTACACAAGAGGACGACTATGATGCGGGAAGAGGCGGCACGGTCCCGAAACGACGCGGGCGAGAGCCTCGATGATTCCGCAGCAACACGCCCGGAACGGGGCTGGCAATGGTGGCCGGGCCTGTGCCTGGCGCTGGCCGTTCTGTACGTCGCTCTCCCCTATGGGCGCCTGGCCGGTATCATCTACGTGGTTGCCACCGTCGTCGCCGCCGCCGGTATCGCGGTTGCGGCGTATTACCGGCAACGGCTTTTCAGGCCGGCCGCCTGGCTGCTGGTCGCCGGGGCGTTGGCCATGGCCGCCATCGGCCACGGCATCTGGTACTGGCTCGACCTGCGCGGCCTCGAACCGTTTCCGTCGTCCGCCGATATTTTCTATCTGGCCGTCTACCCCCTGTTCATTGCCGCGCTCTGGGTCCTGCGCTGCCGGAACAACCGTGACGACGGTGCCCTGAGCGACGCTCTCATTGTCTGCACGTCGGCGGCCGTCATCGGTTGGGCGCTGCTGATCACGCCTTACATGAACGACCCGGGCCTCAACCTGAGCCAGTTGCTCGTCTCCGCGGCCTATCCGGTTGCCGACCTGATCCTGCTCCCGCTGGTCCTGCACCTGGTGTTCCTGCAGCAAACCCGCATCCTCGCCCACCTTTTCCTGTTGCTCGGCATGCTCGCCTATCTGACGGCGGACCTTCTGTACGCCCACGGCAATCTGGTCGGCTGGTACGCGCCCGGCGGCTTCACGGACGGGCTCTGGCTGGTGGCCTACGCCCTTTTCACGGCGGCGGCGTGGCATCCCTCTGCCGCGCTGGAGCCTCTTGCCCATACCTCCAATGTCGAGTTGTCGCGGCGGCGCCTGTTCGTGCTCGGGGTGGCCTCCGTTCTGGTCCCGGCGATGGTGCTGCTGACGGCGGAGCGGGACCCGGAAATCGTGCGCGTCGGCGCCATAGCCTCGATCGTGCTGTTCATGCTGGTGATGCACCGCATGGACGGTCTGCTGAAAGAAACCCACCGCCAGTCGGAGGCGCTGGAGAGGCTCACACGGCTCGACCCGCTGACCGGTGCGGCCAACCGGCGCCAGTTGAGCAATGACCTGGCACGCGAGATGGCCCGTGCCGAACGTACCGGAGCCCCCTTGAGCCTGGCCTTCCTCGACCTCGACCACTTCAAGGACTTCAACGACACGTACGGCCACTCTGCCGGCGACGCCCTGCTGCAGGATCTGGTCACCGCCTGGCGGGAGGAATTGCGCCCGTCCGACGTTCTCGCCCGCTTCGGCGGAGAGGAATTCGTCCTCGTCCTTCCCGACACCGACATGAAGGCGGGCAGCCAGGTGACCGAACGCCTGCGCCAAAGCATGCCCCGGGACCGGACCTGCTCCGCCGGCCTCGCGGTCTTTCAGCCGGGCGAGAGCGCCGACGCCCTCATCCATCGCGCCGACCAGGCGCTCTACGCCGCCAAGGATGCCGGCCGCGACCGTCTCGTCTGCGGCTCTACCGATCGGGCGTTCTCGTGCACATCCCACGGCGCGGCCGATTTGCCATTCACAAGCTGACCGTCGGAGACCGGCCTGGCGCAACCGGACATCGCAGACGTTCAAATCGATGGCGCCAGCGAAGGCGCGGCCCGATGCCCTCACGTGATCAATCGGGCTTTTTTTTTTGCGCTGGACCGCCCCTTCATCGTTTGATCGTCTTGATGGTCGATATCCCGGAGGCCGGATTCTTTTAGTTTATCGTTTACGAACAATCTGTTATGGCAAAAACGCCCTACATAACGGGGGTTGGGGCCCTGTACCTGGGTGGCTCTCGACCTTTGCCTGTTGGTTCGGCTCTTGCTTTGATCTTTTTAGCTTTTGTCTTTCAATCCGTCGATGGCAAACATATAAACAATAAGAATTTACCCTATAAAATCAGTCGGTTATCGCAATTCGGCCCTACATAGTGGGAGAGAGGGTCCCTGCCCTACAAGGCCCCGACCTATATCGTCCCGGCCGTGGTCGATCGCTCAGTCGATCGCGACAGTCCTTCCAAATCCATCCCCTTGTGACCAGCTTCTTTGATTGCCGCCGGTAAACACCAAAGCTAGAATCTTTATAAAAACAATACGTTAGGACGGATCACCCCTACATAGTGGGAGAGAGAAGTCCGTACCTGGTGAGGCCCCTATATCGCCTCGTCCCTATCCAAATGATCCATGGTGAGGGTCCCGGCCCCCGCCAATGGTCGTGTTTCGGCCTCCTACCTGTTTGTGAACGCCAATTTTTGACGATGCACACAAATCTAGGATATGTTTCCTACGTTACTGGGTATTGCAGGAAAAACAACCTGCACAAGTTTGAATGTGGCGGCGATGACCTTCCCCTGCCCCGGACTCGCAAAAAGGGTCGTTTTGAACAGGGACAGAGACGCTTGAGTTTTGTCCACTTCGCGCCGCAAGGGCCTATGCGAAGAGCCCAAAGCGACGGAGTTGCGGCATTCTGCGTTGTGTGTTATATAATATTCATTATATATTTGGAGGCTGATATGCAGACGCTCAAAGTCACCACCGTGGGGGCCTCGTCGGGAGTTATCCTGACCAAGGAGGTCATGGCGCATCTGAAAGTCAAGAAGGGTGATACACTCTATCTGACCGAGGCGGCTGACGGTAGTTATCGCCTGACCCCCTACAATCCGGAATTCGCGCGGCAGATGTCGCTCGCTGAGGACATCATGCACGACGATCGTGAAGTTCTGCGCGCGCTGGCAAAGTGAGCGATCCATCCAATCCGCCGCCCCTGAAAGACTGGCGCTGGATCAACCCGGCCGTGATTAACGCCGTCCACGACCGGCAGCTTGCTGAACACGGCGGCTCCGAGGGTGTTCGCGATGCTGGCGGCATCGAAAGCGCGCTCGCCCGCCCAATCAATCTTGCGCACTATGGTGCACCCGATGCGGCTGATCTGGCCGCTGCTTATGCCTATGGTCTTTCGAAGAACCATGGCTTTGTGGACGGCAACAAGCGCACCGCGTGGATCGCGGCACGCCTGTTCCTGGCTGATAACGGCTACCGCCTCAATTTCGATCCACTTGACGCAATCCGTATCATGGAAGATGTCGCAGGTGGGGTCGTGACCGAGGCCGAACTTGCCGGTTGGTTTCGTGACCGGCTGCTATACTCAGACGAGGGCGAAGTTCAATGATCGCAGCCACGCTAAAGCACTTCTCGCCCTCCGGGCTGAAACTGACGACGCGCGATGATAGCAGCCTCGCGCCAGGAACCGAGCTGCAAACATTATGAATGCGTGGCGCGTCCAACGGGCCAATTCATGCGCTGCGGTGGCGTAATATCGTTCGGCGTCCGTAAAGGTCTCGAAAGGTGGCAGTAGGATATAGCCGGGCTGAAGGGCATAGAAAGCCCCCTGGCTTTAACGACGATTGTCGGCGCCAAGCCTGGAGTGCCGCCAGGGCGGACAAAATGGACTCCGATTTGCTGCAGACGCTTCCAGAGGCGCTCCCGGCTGATCAGCGACAAGCAACTGGCCGCCGCGACCGTCAACCATCCTGGCCGATGATCCTAGTTTCCACCAAAGGACCTTGAATTGCGGCACCGTCGCCACCTCGCGCGATGCGGTGACCCTCTCCGCAATAATCAATATCTTCGGAAAACTGGCTCTGCAAACCGGCCTTGGCTTGGCTCCCTGACTTTCAAAGCCGTTTCGCTTTTTGATCCCTGTTTCTCGAACCCCGGCAGCAGCAGATTTGCTTTCCTCCACGGTCGGTATCCCGGAGGCCGGATTCTTTTAGTTTATCGTTTACGAACAATTCCTTACCGCAAAAACGCCCTACATAATGGGGGTTGGAGGGGTCGGGGTCTGTGAGCCTTGGGGGGCTCTCGTCCTCCTGTCGTTGGTTCAGCTTGATTTTTATCTTCTTGATTTTCTTGTCTTTGAATCCGTCGATGGCGAACATGAAAAAACTAAAGGAATTTGCTTTAACATCAATAAGTTATCGCAGTTCGGCCCTACATAGTGGGAGAGAGGCCCTGCCTCCATAAGGTCCCGACCATATCGTCTCGGTCCAAGGCCGATCGATCGGTCGATGGTTATAGTCCTTCAAATCCATCCCTTGTCGGTGACCGGCTTCCTTGATTGCCGTCAGCAAGCACACAAGATTCAAAGGTTTTTTTCATTACAAACAAGATGTTATGATGGATCTCCCCTACATAGTGGGAGAGAGAAGGTCCGTCCCTGCAAGGTCCCCAATATATCGCTCGTCGCTACCAAACCGTCCATCGTGCGGGTCCCGGCCGAAGTTCGGCCTTTTACCTGTTTGTGAACGTCAAATTCTTGATGATGGAGCCGAAAATAGGGCAAACTTCCTACATAACCGGGTATTGTAGGAAAAAACAAACTGCACCAAGCTTGAATGTGGCGGCAATGACCTCCCCTGCCCGGACTCATCGTCCGTCGGATGTTTCTTGCCTTCCCGGATTTAAAAAAAGGACAAGCCGCCGGATCCGACAGCGGGCTGTTGCTTGAGACGATACTTTCAAAAAGACCCATCCCTGTTGCGCTGTCCGGTCTTTTTTTCATCCATTGCCCTTGTCTCGCAACAACATCTCGCCTCCTCAAGCACCATCATTGCAATTATTGCTTGAACTCGAAATTTTCACCCGCATATGCCCGGTTCGAAACCGCTTGTATTGGATTTTGATGAAACTTTTTGAAGGCCGCTGGGCCAACAAGGACAATTTCAATGGATATGCATTCTTTCAACGACACGAACGAAAACATCGACAGCGAAACGCGAGACGAACCCTTGTCTTACGACTGGCGCCCCACCTCCCCAATCGACCTCGCTCAGATCGATCAGCGGTGGTCGAAGAAGCAGAAGAAGGCGGCAGAAGCCATCATCGCGCAAATCTACCGCGTCGCCGTGGAAACGCCCGGCCGCTGGATCAGCTACAGCCGCACCAAAGCCTGGTGGCATAAAGACCGCTTCGCCAAGACACCGTACTCGTACAGCATCGTTACCGGCATCGTGCAACGCTTGGCCGACAACGGCTTGATCGAACACGACCGTCGGCCCCCCGGTGAACGTGGCCGGCAGAGTCGTTATCGCGCCTCAAATGACTTCATGAGCCGGATCGCGGCGGAAGGCTTTGCAGTCGATTACCATCCATTTTCCCTGCTGCGGCTGAAAGATCACAACAAAAATCTGATCCCGTACCAGGAGACGACCTGGACCGAACGCGCCACGAAGATCCTGAAAGAAATCAACGACGCGACCGTCGCCGCCGATATCGACTGCCCGAACACGACACAAATTCAACGCGCCAAAAATCAGTATCACCGCATTTTCAACGGCTCCTTCAACGCCGGCGGCCGGCTGTATGGCCCGTGGTTTCAGAACATCCCGAAAGGCAACCGGCCGTCGATCACCATCGACGGCGAAGCCACCTCGGAAGCGGATTTCCCATCTCTGCACGTCGGCATGCTGTACAACCTTGTCGGCGGGGTTCCCGACGGCGATCCCTACGATATTTGCGGATTTGAGCGCGACGCGGTCAAGATCGCAGTCAACATTCTGATCAATGCGGAAAAAAGGCGCTCCGCGTATGGCGCCATTCACCACGGACTCGCCGCAAAATTTGGGCTCAAACCGCAAAAATTGGTCCATGCGATCAAAAAGCGCCATCCCCGGATCTTGCGGTTTTTCGGTTCTGGTGCCGGCCTTTATCTGCAGCGCCAGGACGCCGACATCGCGCTTCAGATCATCCAGTCGTTGCTTTCAAAAAATGTTGTTGCGCTCAACATTCACGATAGTTTTCGTGTTCAAGAGCAGCATCATGGGCTTCTAATCGAAACGATGGAACGAGCGCTGAGCGATTATATCACCAGCCCTGCGGCCGGTCGCAAGGTTCTGAAATTTATCGGACATAAAGACGAGACACCGCCGCCGAGCAACGCAGAAGTCTGTCTGCGCTTTTGTCCCTCGGATCATGAGACCGTCCATATCCCGGCTCGCACCTTGAGCGGCAGCAGCGATTTTGAATCTGCACTTGAACGTACCGGAAACTGCCAGGGTGCAGCACTTGCGCGGGCATTAATGACCCATCTCGGCGCCGGCGCGGCCAATTCGAACACGCATCCCTTGGGCCAGGAGGCGATCCGGCGCCGGATTTATGCAGCCGCCGACACCGTTGCGGTCCAGCCGAAGCCGTCGACCGGCATGGCCGCTTGACTGCGCCGTAAAGCGTTCAAAAAGTCGGCCTGAAAAAGCGTCCAATGACCCGGTTTCAAATCGCCCCATTGCCGGACGCCACCTGACGGTCCGCGTGGCGGGGTGATCTTTTATCCACGCCCGGCGATCCGGCGGGCCATTTCAAACGGTTTTGTTCATCCGACAAAGAATTTCTGCCCTTGAAGCCTTTTGCGCCCGGCATTGCCCCTCCCGGTCGATCAAATCCGCCATTTCATGGATAAAGGCATTTTCCGAACCCAAAAGGGGATTTTTTACCGCCGTTCCGGGTTTTTTCAAGCGCGGTTCAGGGCGTTTTTTCAGGGGGCAGACTCATGTGCCGTTCCTTGTCGCCAGCCCGCCTTTTGCGGCGGCGACGAAGGAACAGCCCATTCGAGTTTCCCCTCGTTTTCGTCGTTTTTCTTTGTCATTTCAGGAGAACAAACGATGAACAATCATCTCAACACGACGCTGACCGAGATCTACCGCACGGTCGGGCGTCATGCGCGCAACTCCGCCAATCCCGACGCTGAGGATCATTTACAAGAAGCCATGATCGCAAGTCTCGAGCGCCTGGCGGCGGGCACTATCGAGCATCCGAAAGCGTATGTCAGCAAAGCATACCGCCGCAACTCCAAGCCATCGACGAAGATGAAGGCGACGGTCGCCATCGGTGATGTCGATGGGGAATTCCCATCAACAGCGCCGGATCCGGAGCGCCAGGCGATCGTCAATTGTCGCTTGCGGCGCATCGTGCGCGAAAGCAGCCGCATCGACCGCTCGGTCTCCCTTGCCGCTCTCTTCGGTGGTGAGACCAGCAGCGACCTTCCGGGTAAGGCAAAAGTCCGGGCAAGCCGACTCCGCAATAAACTCAAGGAAAAGATGGCGGTCGAGTGAAACAAACCGCTCGCAATTTCCCTCTTCATTACAGAACCAACAACAAAGCACAGGCAATCATCGTTCATGCCTGATTGATGAACGCCAACTCAATGACCGATGCGCTCCCGACCATACTCGGCACAACCACTCAAGGTAGATTCTTTATGAACACCCCAAACGCCATGATCGGCAATTTCAAATGTTTGACGCCCTGCCGCCCGCGGGCGCCGTGACCGTCCCTCCTCCTTTTTGAAATCACCACCCTTTTTTGTACCCCGGAGACCACATCATGACCTTTTTAACCGCCGTCACCATCGTTGCCGACGACACCACGCCGGTCACTGCATCAAACATCATCATCAATCCGAGCCGGAAGTCGGTTTCCGGTCCCCACGCCATCATGCGCGCGTGTCACAACATCAGTGTGCCCGATGGCGAGGGCGGCGATTTTTGCGACGCCGCGAAATGCCTCGACGCGGTCCTGACCTGGTTGCCCGACGCGTGGAGCGCGCCTGAAACTCTCGGCTTCATCGAAGCATTGGCTTGGGCGCGTCACGAAAAGAATATTCGCCCCCTCCAGATCATCCGGCGCAATCAGTATCGGTTGCCCGTCGCATGGAATGCCGATGCCGATGACTTGGCGGATCGTTTCAAAAAAGTGCCGGCCGACGAAGCGGCCGAGTTTCTGGCGGCGGTTTTTCGTCTTTTTCTGATCGTCGACGATCCTGTTGCCGTGCTTGAACCGCTGCTCATTGACGACATGCCGATCGATCCTGCCGCCCTCCTCGACTACGCCCCTCACTGATCAGCCCCTTCCTTCGGAGCCAAGCCGCGCCTTTCGTGCGGCTTGGGCCACCCTTATAACGCGAACTATTGGTGATAAAATGACGAATTTAGAGAAGATCGTAACCCTCATTGTGGCCGATGCGCGCGAGTACGGAGAGCCGCCGCAGGTTCGAATTCGTGCTGATGACAACGATGTCGTGCGGAAACTCCCGGACGAATTCGGTCCGATAGCCGATAATCTGGAAGCCATGCGGCTGACACATATGCACGCCCCCCGCTTTGAAGGTCGGCTTGGATATTTGCGTCAGGAAGCCAATGCCGAGACGATGGCTGAAAACGCCGCTCGCGCTTTCGTTGACGCCCTTGAAGGCATCGGACTGACAGCAACGGCTTCGGGAAAGCGTCAACGCCAAAGCGAGGATTCGGCGGACATGATGACGAGGATTACTGTGACCTTGCAGATCGCCGCGCCCGACGCGCCCAATGAGGCCGCCGAATAATGTCTTTGCCGGCACCTCCCGATCGTCGGATCCCGTCGACGATCAGGGGTGCCGGCCGCGTTGCGGCTTGCCATCCCTGGAAAGGCGCTACCCAATTTTTATGAATCCGGCGCGAACCCCAGTTCACAGATCAGACTTCGTGAACAAGGGGATAAGCATGAACAGCCAGAAACGTGAGTCCGACGACGATAATTTTTCACAACTACAGCTTCTGACACTACGCCAAGTCTGCCGATTGGCGCATCTCTCGGAACGCTCCGTGCGCAGCGCGATCAAGCGCGGCGAGCTGCGCGCAGCGAAAGTCGGCGGCCAGTGGCGCGTCTCCATTCCCGCCTTCGGCGCCTGGACCGGCGTTGACCCGGACACGCTTTCAGCCGTGCAAAACACCAGCAGACCCCCGGAATAAGGCCCCATCGCCGGCATTATGAGCGGCGATTGCCCTCTCGGCAATCGGCCGTCCTTCAAGGGGCCGTGCGTTCGTCATTTGAAAGAAAACGCGTCAAAGTTTGAAAACGGTCAAAGCCGTCGCGTCGACCTGCCTTCAAAAACAATCAAATTCCGCGCTGGGTCATCAAGGCCGAGTTTCAAGGTCTTCCTGACGGAAATTTCAAAAACGGCGGTTTTCCGGGGCGGAGCGCCGAGAAGCTGCGCCTTGAGGATCCGCTATTTGAATTTGAACACGCTGCAAAAACCGGTTTTCCCGTTTGATTTTGAAGTCGCCGCTGCCGGCGGCGTCCCTTTTTTGTAACTTTTTGATTTTCTCCCCTTCGCCACCCAAACACCTAAAATATCCTGAAAAAACAGTGTTTGCGCCATTCTTGTCTTTGCTTGAATAAAAATATCCATCTAAGCCTTGTACCAGTTGTTTTTTGAAACTAAGTCCCATTCACCCAACACAGGGCCGATAAATTTGAAAAAAGGACACGATCATGGAATACATCAAAAAGGGCCTTCCGGAAGATCCGGAGATCAACGCATCTTTTACCACGACGTCGATGCAATGTGCACGTGGCGCATATGGAGAAATCATCTCGTTTCCGGGATCTGGTATTGGTTACTATGAACTTCTGGATCAATTCAAGGAATGCCTGCCCGAGAGTGGCGTTCTCTATAAGAGCCGGCGCTGGTTTGAAACACGCAACTTTGATTTTTATGGCTTCGATCCCGGTCAGGGCGACAACGGTGTGGCGTTGATCCAGATCCGACAGTCGTTGCACGATCGCGATCAGAAGCGGTGGACCAAAACTCGCAAGAATTACGTCATCTGTGGACGCGACGAGGGACAGACGTTCGCGCACGAGGTCGGCTATCACGCCGCCCGATCGCGCAAGGCGATGACGAACGACCCCCGCGATGCGGTTCATGCCGCCCAGCGCTGGGTCTTCGACGTCACGCAGAAGCAGCTCATGAACAGTCTCAACAAGCGCATGCGCCAGGGTGACGTGCTTCTTGTCGAACAGAAACGTGGCCCGGCGTCGATTGTCGAGGAACTCGGACGCGAATTCACCGCGATGCGTCATAGCATCCGCGCAAGTCGCATCGTACGCGACGACGATGGACAGCTCTGGGCGATCGATCCGGCACTGCGTCATCTCGGTCACGAGCATGACCCGGTCTATGCCGACGTTCCGGACATCTGGCATAGCGTGCGCATTGGCCAACGTCTCGAGTCACGATATGAAACCTGGGATTGAAGAATCTCCGCTTGCGAAACCGGTGCTGTTCAAGGCGGTGCCGGTTTTTTTGGGCCATTCATCGAGCAGATGTCTTTCGCTGATCGGCGAACGCAAGCCTTGTTCCACCCCCAAAAAGTTTGCCGGAAGCTTCCGGATTTTTCCGTTGTTTTCCAGTGTGTTACCGTTCCGGCGTAAAACGGGGACTTCGAGATCGGATCTGTCTCAGCGTCACCGTTTTACGCCGGCGCGCTTGTCTGCCGGACCTTGCCGGAAGCTGCCGCCACATGTCTACGCCCGCCGGATCGTCGACCGTGGCCGGTCACCGACTGGGCATTGAAGCCAAACCTTGTCCAAAACCCACAAGCCCGAGCCACGCCGCTGGAAGTCGGTCACAGGAATTCACTGTGCGACAGTCCAGAGGTTGTTCAAACAGATCGAGCTGCCCTCCAGATTGTAGGAAGCGACTGCCAGCGCTATCTACCAGCCAATGCGATCCAGGCTGCGATGATGCGCCTTGCGGCCGCCGATATCATAGCCGTTCTGCGAGATGTGCGGGATGATACCGAGTTTGCGCAACCTGGTTACGGGATCCGCTGGGTCATTGCCCGTCAGCCCTGGCAGTCATCCGCCGGGGCCGACGGGCTCGTTGCGTGGTCGCTCCGGACAGAACCGGATGTTTCCGTCCCTGAGCAAATCGACCGTTCCTGTCCAATCTGTGAGAAAAGCTCTCTCTCTCTCTCTCTCTCTCTCTCTGGACATCCGAACAGCGGCCTCAATCCAATGAGGTCACATGACCTTGCGGATCTGATGCTCCTGCTGCAACCCCTCCTGCGTATAAATCAGCAATGGCTGCGGGGTAGCACTTGGCGTGAGCACACGGTCCATCGTGCTATCTTCAACACCCAACTGGAACGGCGTTTCCGTCCCATCCTCGAACCAAATTGTGACCACCTGCCGACCGTTGTTGACACCGAGATCAATCTCAACTGCCTTTGCTGTGGCCATCTCCGCAAGGAAGTGTTTCTGGTTGTCGGGGACCAGAAGGCGCCATGCGCCAGCATTCCCACTCAAGAAGAACAACCCGTTTTGAGCAGGGATTGAATCCCAATAGTTAGTTGATGAAATCAGGCTTTTATTGTTGCGGATTGAAATCATTTTTCATTTCCTTACGTTGTTGTGACGCGTTATTGCGACACAGCCCAATATAGGGAAACGCGTTCGCCCATCAAGAAATTGGGCAAGATTTCCTGAAAATGCCTTATTTGCTCATGCCGGCCACCCGATCTGGGCATCATTTTTGGAGAATAAGGCATTTATTCTCGGATTTGCGCTCGACATGGCCGAGCTGACACTCAACCCCGGACCAATTTTTTTTATCGTCATTGAAGCCTTACCTCCCTTGGACACGCCGGAAAAGAAAGAGGGAGGCGGGATGGGTCGAAGCGGAGGCGTCGCCCTTTCGGCGACGACGCCTCCCGCTCCCCCCATCTCCAAGGAAGATGATGATGACAAAGACATTGAACGATCTCGATATTCTGACGACGCTGTTGCCTACGCACCTGACCAAGACGGACATTCACGCGGCGCGCAAAGCCATTACCCGAGCGCATGCAGTAGCCGACAAGGCACTTACCGATATTCCGGCTTGCGAACTTGAAGCCCTTCATGCTCGCGCCGTCGGCGCATCGGACCTCGGCTGGAAGACGCTCGACGGAGAACGTCGGGCGATGCGCAAACTGCAGTCTCTTCCCATGGCGCCGGCTGCCCTGACGGCGGCGGTCGCTGCAAACACAGCGACCCTGGCGGATGCATCAGTCGCTGTCGATCTGCAGACTCAGGCACCCGACCGCAAAATCCGAATTCGGGGCGCTCTGACGCGGTTTGCAGACGTTCTGAACAGCGAGTTGGCGGAAATTCCGGCCGTCGAGCGCCGGATCCGAACGTCTTTTGATGGCCTCACGGCGATCGATTTCGGCGTCCGGCAACAGAGCTTCGACAACATCAAGTCGATGCTCTTAGGCGCAGTTCGGCTGGTCGATCGCCACGGCCACCGCCGCTTGAGCGCCGATTTTCTGGTCGGTCCCTGGCGGCGCCTGGTTGACGGCCTGCCAGACGGCCAGGCACGCGCGAAGCTGTGGCGTCTGGTCTCATACTGTTACGAACGCGACATCCAGCCCGATGCCGTCGACGACAGCACCGTCGATGCGTTGGAAGCGGATCTCGCCGCAAGAAAGATCAAGGGTGCGCACGAGACGGTTCGCGCAATCGTTTATGCGTGGGAAGAACTGCAGAAGAGCTGTGAAGGCTTTCCCCGTCAATCGCTCGCACGGCGGTACCGCACAGGTGTCGACCGCTGGAATCTGCGGTTCGATGATTTATCGGCGCCATTCAAACAGTCTTGGTATGCGTTCGTTGAACGCATGACGGCGCCGGGGGCGGAGGATTTCGATCCCGCATCCGTCTTTGACGATTTCGACGACCTGATCGCGGGTGTCGAGCACGCACCGAACCGCCAGTACGCACCGGGCACACTGCGATCTTGGAAAACCGCGATCGCATACGCCGCGCTGGCCGATCAGGCCCCCTCAAAGCTGAGGGACATTGCCCAGGTTCTGACGCCAGAACATGCTGTCGGTGCGCTAAAACATGCGCGTGATCGCCAGTCGCGGCGGGCCGAACGCCAGGACGGGAAGCCCTCGGAGCAGCGATCGGCACAGCGTCGCAATATCGTCTCCGCGCTTCTGACTGTTGCGAAGATTCACGATGTCGACGACGCATCGCTGGAGAAGCTCCGGCGCTTGCTCTGGCGTGTCCACCCGCATATCCGCTCGGAGCAAAAGCAATCAGACGGTATGGTGAAGCCGGTTTGGCAGAGCGGATCAGCAATGGGCTCTCGACATCGCGATCGGCTCAGAAAGTTCGCCGATCCGGCGTATCTTGAAGCGTGGCGGAAGGCTCCGGCGGCTTTGTTGAGGCCGGCCCATGCGGCTGCCGCCGCCGGCCGGGAACCGGATCAGCAGTCTCTGCTCGATGCCATGGTCGGCTTGCTCCATCTCATCCTCCGGTCCGCGCCGCTGCGGCGGGCTAATCTCTGTCAGTTGCGGTTCCGGGGGCCTGACCAGAACGTGAAGCTGCCAAGCGGCGAGGGAAAGGCAACGCTCTGGCTCGCAGCGGAAGAAGTCAAAAATCACGAGCCGCTGACCGTCGAACTGACAGAGAAAGCAACGACGGAGCTGAGGTTCTGGCTTCGCCATTTGCGCCCCGTGCTCGCGTCCCGGGTCGGCGCAAGTGCCGAGAACCCGTTCGTTTTTCCCGCCAAAGGCGCCAAGCATCGGGCACTGGAACTGATGAACATGAATTTCGTCGACCGCAACAGGCGTCTGGGCTTCGAGCTCAATCTCCATGCAAGCCGCCATCTGGCGGCAAAAATCGCGCTGGATGCGGGCGTCGACTGCGCTGTTATCCAGAAACTTCTGGGTCACAAACGGCTCGAGACGACGCTGCGCTACTACGCTGAAATCGCAAGTCTCACTGCACAACGACAATACCAGTCCGCGCTGCTCCAACGCTACGCAGCCGAAGACGAAAGGAACAAAAAATGAATATCCACATCGACGCCAGCCCCGCCGCAATCGCGGCGGGGTGCCGAACCTGGCCGGAACATCAACAAGCCGCCTGGATCGCGGCGCATGACGTGCGAAACGAGTTTGACGACCTGCTCAGCGACGGCGCCGGCCGTTCGTGGAAGCCGGTCACGCGGTATACCGTCGCCCGCGTTTATACACGGCTTCTCGCAATCGCCGACGCCGAAGACCTGTCGCCGGAGCTTTCCCCGGCCACCGTCAGGGCGCTGATCGGTGACGCTCAAATGAGAGGCTGCCGACTATCCACGATCGTCGGCTATGTCTGGGCTCTCTTTCGTGTTGGCCGCGTGATCGCGCCGGACGACGATTTTAGCTGGCTCGCTGCTGCCGGCCGACGCCTTCAAACGGAAGCGGAGCGCCACACACCGCGAAAATCAGCCACGCTAAAACAAGTTTCGGCGGAGGAAGTCTGGGCGCTTGGAATAGGCACGATGACCGATTGTCTGAGCGCACCGCAGCCCCACACAGTTTGGTCATGGCGTTGCGTGCAAACGTACCGCGACGGGCTTTACCTCGCGCTGGGCATCGTCGTGCCCGAACGGCGGCGAGCATTAGCGGCGCTGCGTTGTCCAGCGATCGATCTGGAGGCCGCGATGGTTCGGTTTGCAGCGGTGGATCGGAAGACCGCCACGGCGGCGGACTATCCTCTGCCGCCAGCATTGCTGCCGTTTCTCAGCACCTGGATTCATGACATCTTGCCGGCACACGGCGCTCAAGACGATACATTCTGGATCGGAAAACGCGGCCGGCCCGCCGGCGCTCCAGCGCTCTATGCCGCAATGCGCAAAATGACGGCACAAAAGCTCAGCGTATCGCTCAGTCCGCACCGGCTTCGCGATCTGGCGGCGACGTTTGCTGTTGAGAGGATCCCCGAAATCCCGATCGCGGCGCAGTCGGTGCTCGACCACAGGTCAGCGGACATGACACGCCGCTATCAGCGCACCGCAAGTCAGATCCTGGCAGGACGGCGGTACCAGGCGGCAATCGATTGAGCGATGAAACGCCGGAGCAACTCGAGAAAAGCCCGGATCAACCGTCAAAACGGGGGCTGCGGCAATGGAGTCCGGACCTTGCCCGCCGCGCAGGGTCCGGACATCCGCTCCGGCGTTCATCAGAACCGGCTTGTCGTTACTGCCGGTCGTCTTGAAGCGTGACCTCGATGGCGCCGCTGTCATCGCCGGTGTTGCCGGCGACCAGGCGCAAGGTAAAGCCGCAAGCCGTTGCATACCGGGCGATTGTGCCGGTATCAGGCATGCCGCCGTAGGCGCCTTCGAGCCGCGAAACGAAGCCTTTATCCCACCCGGTTTCGACGGCGAGAGCTGTCTGGGTCAGACCGGCCTGTTTGCGCATGCGCACCAGCATCTGCGCGATCGACCGCTTCTGCGCCGTCCGGCGAAGCTCCAACTGAACTCCGGGGTTCTCATCCTCGATATCCCGGCGGACATCGGCAAAATCCCGCAGTCTGTTCATCACCAGCGTCCTCTCAAAGGGCCATCACCGGTACGATACCCGAGTTGATCCGGAAATCAACTCGGATATCCCTCCCCGCCATATCGGCCGTGATTTTGAGCACCGGCCTTGGCTGAGGCGAATGGTGCTTCGCCCCGACAACCGACCATCGGTGATGTCGATCATCATTACGGTACCGGTGTTGGCATCGCCAGGAAACCAGGCAAACAGAACTCGGATGTGACGACGCTATCGCATGACTGATCGATACGCGCCCTTTCAGTTCAATAATTGATCTGAAAATCCGGATGATCGTTATTCATTACTGTCTCTTATGACGGCATAACGGGCAAGCAAACCGACTAATTCAATGTGACGCGCATTTTTAGTTTTCTGCGGGCGATCCTAATTCGCCCTCATGAAAAATTCATTGGAACTCTTCGCCGGTGCCGGGGGACTGTGCATTGGCCTTCACCAGTCTGGATTTCAAGCAAACGCTGTCATGGAATTCGACTCTCATTGCTGTGACACCATTCGCCGGAATCAGGACGCTGGCCACTCGCTGGTCTCGTCGTGGCCGCTGTTGCAAGGCGATGTCCGCGACGTCGATTTTACCGCCTACAGAGACAGGATTGATCTTGTCTCCGGCGGCCCGCCCTGCCAGCCGTTCTCGCTCGGCGGACAACACAATGCGCAGGAAGACCGCCGTGACATGTTTGGTCAGGCTGTCAGAGCCGTTCGCCAGACCCGTCCGCGTGCCTTCATATTCGAGAACGTCAAAGGTCTGACGCGCCGAAGCTTCAGCGACTACTTCCGGTACATCCAGCGACAGCTCGAGCATCCGGATCTCACGCGTCGGGATGAAGAGACCTGGGCGGATCATCTGTCACGGCTTGAAAACCATCACAGCCACAGCAAAACTGGCGGCCTGAGCTACCGGGTTTCGGCGCAGGTTTTGAATGCCGCCGATTTCGGCGTGCCGCAGAAGCGCGAACGGGTGTTTTTCGTGGGTTTCAGAGACGATCTAAATGTCGATTTTCAATTCCCTCGTGCCACACATTCGCGCGAGGCATTGCTGTGGGACATGACCCATGGGAGCTATTTCGACCGCCATCAGATCGCGCGCGACGGTCGACATTCACCCTCAGGCCGGACTATAGGGGCCGACGAACCGGTGACCTTGCCGTGGCGGACAGTACGCGATGCCCTCGCCGACCTTCCCGACCCCGAAACCGAGCCGGACGCCGCAGCGGCGTGGTCGGGACATGCGTTCAAGCCTGGCGCGAAATCCTACCCCGGTCACACTGGTAGCCCCGACGACGAACCGGCAAAGACGCTGAAAGCGGGTGTCCACGGCGTCCCGGGCGGAGAAAACATGCTTCGCCGGCGCGACGGCAGCGTCCGACATTTCACGGTGCGTGAATGCGCGCGGCTCCAGACGTTTCCAGATGACTACCGATTCCATGGCTCCTGGTCGCAATGTGTACGCCAGCTTGGCAACGCCGTGCCGGTCGCGTTGGCCAAGCTGGTTGGGACGGCCGTCATAACTGCTCTGGAGGACCAGTAATGCGACGCGGGATTCTTAGCGGGCGCCACCTTAAGGCGCATGTGAACCCGTCGCGATTACATCAATTGACGATCTGACCGACGATATCCCGGCTTCCCTGATCCTTGATCAGGGCATCAACCCGGACATCCAGCCGAATGTCGGAGATTCTATAGAGGGCAGCGCCACCGGAGGTGTTGTCTTCGCAAACCCCCGTCGCCTTGTGTCTCGTCTTTTTGTTGCGGCGCTGATTGACCAGTATGAGTCGGGCATCACCTTGAATGGTTTTCCAGTGTTTGACCGTTCGGACAATTTTCTCACCCTGGCGATCGAACCGCCCATCTCCGAGATATCCCTTGATATCACTCTCCGGCAGCATCGCAGCGCAACTATCAATGTCGACCAGTCCCAGATTCCCCGCTTTCAGACGGGATGACACCAAAGCGCCTGTTTTCTCCAGACTGACCGGATGAACAACAGAGGCCATTCCCCCTATATGCGGGCAGGATGAAAAATCGCGCTCGGAATAGACCCTTTCGGCGTCTTCGATATAAGAGGTTCCCGGACCGTATTTCAGGGCAAAGTCGTTGGCGTAGAGTAATGCAAGAGCGCTCTTTCCTGCCGCCTCGTCACCGTAAATCTCCATGATGGATCCAGGTACGAGCCCTCCACCAATCACCTCGTCCAATTCAGGGATCGATGCCGTGCTTGAACAACCGTTCCGGCGCCTCGCTTTCACAATCTGGCTTGCCGGCAAAGGCCACGCTTCTAAGGCCTTTTGCAAGAACCTGCCGTTCCGCCGCATCAATCATTTTCAAGATCTCCGGTGCATATCTTCTTCGAGAATTTCGAGCCTCGGAACCGTGGCCCCTGTGCGTTCTGTCGATCTGAATTTCCTGCGGCACCGCTTCGGCAAAGAACCAATGCGATCCCTGACGCTGGGTCGGTCTGACAGCCACAATATAGAAATCGCTATGCACGAAATCAACCAAAGTACAGCTTCTTTGCGGTGTCGCTCCAGCAGAACTGCTCGGAACGGGAATTGGTCGAGAGCTAGCTTCAAGTTGAGAAAAAGCTCCGACGATGTGTCGAATCAAGACTTAAGTAGGAACAATATCCTAATAAAGCTGCCATCGCCCCCATTTTCTCCCACATAATCCGCCATTCAACCGTGAAGAACTCAAGTTGCATAGGGCGTTCTTCCTATTCCCGGCATCACTCGTCGTTGGGTCTGGTAGATTCGCAGGGTTGCACTGGTAGATTCACAGGTTTGCACTGGTAGATTCGCAGGGTTTTCGGCGTAAGTCGTTGTTATATAAGCGTCAATCGGCCCCGAAGTTAGGGAAGGTTAGAGAAGGTAAGGAATATACCGGGCTCTGCCCGTTCAGGCTTCGCCTGGGTTGTTTTGGTTCAGGGGGAGGTGGCGGCGTTCAACTCAACGTGCAATTTTTTTATTTCTGATGCCGATCTTACTTCATCCGGAGTGAGTGAAGTAGACGGAATTCGCCCAATGAACAATTGCGCCAGATCGACGACTCGTGCCCAAAACGTAAAGGGATATCGACATATCGCCGACGCGGGGGTGCCTGGCGTTACTGATGGAGGCGCGATGGCACGTGACGCACTGATTGCCTTTCCGTTGGCAGACGGGCCGGTCCTGTTAATGACGGCCATTCTCGACCCGGCCGGGCGCAATCCAACTTGTTCGCCCCCCAGCAATGCACGGACAGGCAAGCAAACCAATGCCGCCCTCGGACCGGCCGTACGGCAGCGCCGACGCGTCCTGGCGGTCGTCATCAAGGCCAAGCTCCACGCGGTCAACACCGGTGTTGCGACGGCCGAAGTTGAGTTCCGGGCGCATATCGTTTCGCCGGACGGGCAAAGCATTGGACGCTTACTCCAGCCGCAACTTCGCGCCGCACACGATTCTGGCTGTATATCGACACCGCTGTCATGCGCTGGAGGTGATCATGAATGAAACTGTGGTCCCTTCGCGTATTGCGGACCTCCCAGATCTGGCCACGCCGTCAGAGGTGGCGAGCGTCTTGCGCTGCCGAGCGAGGACGGTTCAGAATGAATGCCGCGTCGGTCGGATCGCATACACGCGCATCGCAGGGCGCTACCTCATCAGCCGGGAAGCGGTATACGACTATCTGAAGGAGCGGACTGTGCCATGCCAAAACGGAACAAAGGCGCCCACCTTAACTGGCGGCAAGACAGAAAAGTCTGGGAGGTTCGATGGTTCGATCGTGGCCGTCGACGCGCGCGTTCAACGGGCACTTCAGACCGCCGCGAAGCTGAGACCCAGCTCGCGCAACATCTCATAGAATCAGAGCCCGCCGGCCCCCGTGATCCATCTCAGAGGTACATCGCTGACGTCCTGACGGATTACATGTCCGAACATGGGCATGAAGTTGTTTCTCCAGCGCAGATTGCGAATTCTGTCCGCGCACTATTGCCGTTCTGGGGTCACCTCGTCGTCACTGAGATCACTGAACAGACGTGCCGGGGGTATGTTCGCCAACGTCGCCACTCTATCACCGGTGAAGCGGTCGCCGCAGGAACCGTCCGAAACGACATCATCGTCTTGGCTGCGGCTATCAGGCACGATTTTCAGCAAGGTCGGCTCACGCGATTGGTCCACATCTGGATGCCACCAGCAAGCAAACGCCGGGAGCGATGGCTGACTCGTCAGGAGGCTGCCAGCCTTATACGCGCCGCTCGCAACGGGCAACACGGGCGCCGCCATTTGCCGCTGTTCATTCTGATGGGGATTTATACGGCCGCGCGGAAAGAGGCGATTCTCTCGCTTCGCTGGACTCAGGTAGACTTTGGTCGCGGCATGATCGATTTTCGGACGCCCGGCCGAGAAGCAACATCGAAGGGGCGAGCGCAGATCCCTATACCCCGGCGCCTGATGACGTTCTTGCGCTACGCTAGACGCCATTCATCACCAACAGGCTTCGTGATTCAGTATAACGGCAAGCCCATCAAGGACGTGCGGAAAGGATTCAGATTCATCTGCAAAAGGGCGGGCCTTGATGGTATATGCCCTCACACACTTCGGCACACCGCCGCAACATGGATGGTCCGCGCCGACGTCCCCTGGTGGCAGATCGCTCGATATCTTGGCCATACGACCACTCGGCAGATTGAAATGACCTACGGGCACCACCGCCCGGAGTGGCTCAGCGCGGCCGCCAGTTCCTTCGACAGACGGGCGTAACGCAACCGGATACTGCACCAACCCCAGCCCATATCGTGAAATTAAGTAGCAGTTTCAGGCATTTACTATCTGCCGGCATTAATGGGGCATCCACAGGGTCCCCAGCCAGCGTTTGGCCTGAGTGCCGTTCCAGGGCAGGTCGTCGGCCCCGACATAGTCGGCCGATGCGAATTCCTCGATCGCCAGCAGATCCGACCACTGGCGCCAGCCGACGATCGCATGGCGCTGGCCGTCGTCCGGCACATCGTTGGCGCCGAGGATCTCGAACGCCTCCAGCACCTTGTCCCGGTCGAGGCCGCCGGTACCGTCGCCGACGATCTGGTCAGCGGTTTCCATGGCGGCAATGATGAGGTCGTCGGTCTTGCGGCCGAGAGCATAGGCCCCGGCATTCGACACGATCGAGCGCTCGTCCAGATTGGTCTTCAACTCGTCGAGCTTGTCGATCCACTCGCCGGCGTAATAATCATAGAGCACACATTCCATCGGCTCGTGGTCCAGGTTCATGACCGGAACCTCGCCGTGCCGGATCTTGGTCCCGGCCGTTCCCTTGCCCACCTTCTGGAAGGTGGTGCTGACGCCCTTGACGTTGCCCTTGGACCGGACAGTCGGCCGCAACTTGGATCCGACGCGCTGGTAGGCCTCGTGCACCTCGCGTTCAAACTGCTTGACGAAGGCGCGTTCGACGGTTGTCGGCATGGTGATCGTTCCTTTGGCAGATAAAAAAAGCCCGCTCCGGACGGGGAGCGGGCGGATATGGGAATTGTGTCCGGCGGGCGATGTGGCCCGGTCAGGCGTCGGGCCCGGTCAGGCGTCGGGATAGAGTCGCTTGAAGCCTTCAGTGACCTTGCGGACGAAAGACGGGTCCTTTTCCTTCCAGTATTTCGGGTCGCGCATCATTCGGTCGAGATCTTCGTCCTTGTCCGCACCGTCGCCACCGGTCAGCACTTGTCCGGGCTTGTCCTCGCCCGTCATCATCCGATGCAGGGCCATAACGCCCTCGTAGGAGGTCGAAAGCGTTTCGACGACGTCGCCGGAGAGATTCTTGCGCCCCCATTTGAGCAGTTGGCGCGACACCTCGCGCCACCGGTCCTCGCCACCGAAAGCATCGATCAGGCGCTTCTGATCGTTTTCGGCTTTCAATTCGCCGGCGATCTCCTCGACGAACGGCATCATGCGTTCGGCGGCGAGATCATAGACAAGTTGGACCTGGCTGGTCGAAAAGCCGGCCTCGTGAAGTGTTTTCTCGATGTCCGGATCGCGCTCGAACAGCGAATGCGACAAGGCAACATCATAGCCATCGGGCGATTCCGGCACGCCCAGAGCGGCGTACAGGCGCCGCCGGTCCTCATCGGCCATGTCGGGGCCCGGCAGTGCGACCCGGTTCGTCACTGCTTCCTTCAATTTCAGATACGCGTCGGCCAGGGCCTGGGGGTCCAGCGCGCCGTCCGGGCCGGTCCGAAAAGCGGCCAACGGGTCGTCGGGGTCGCTTGACGTTCGGTCTGCCGCCCGGTCCGCCGGCTCGCCCACAGCATCCCGGGCAGGCGCACCCTGTTTCGATTCCAGAAGATTATCAGGCATTGTGTCGTGCTCCTGTGATTGGTGTGGCCGTAGTTTTCATCGATCGGCCAACGGTCGTTCGCCCGCCGCCTGCGTCAGTGCCCCGACCACCGCCTGCACGCCTGCGGCAAGCGCATCGCCTCCCTCGCCGCCCCCGACTGACGCAGTCTCGATTGCGGGACCCGGCGCGTCGTCGGGGATATCGGCGGATGGTTCGGCCGGTGGATCGGCGGGTGGATCGGCGGGTGGATCAGTCCGGGCCCTGACGATCTCGGTCGGAACACCGAAGCGTTTCGCCAGCCACCGCGCCATCGCCGGTGCGTCGACCGCCTCCATGGCAGCCGGACCCAGTGCGGCCACACTTTCCGCCCACATCATCGCACTCTGGACATCGCGCTGGGCCTGCGCCTGAGCCAGCGGAGAGCGAAATCTGAGCGACAGGATTTCGCCGTCCAGAGGCAGGTCGGGGATTTCCCCCCGCCGGCGCAGTATTGCGTGGCAACGGGATACCAGCGGCGTCAGCAATTCCGACTGAAGCCGGCCATAGGTCGCGCCGAGCAGTCGGGCCATCTGGGCGGACCGCTCCATGACTTCGGTGGCCGTCATGCGTGGTTCGTTCAACTGGGCCAATTGATCGGCGAGCAGACCGCGACGGATGCGGCTGCGCAGATCGTCCAGCACCAGTTGCGAGACATCGAAGCGTCCGGGCGCTTCAAGAGGCGTCAGCCCTTTCGAGCCGACCGCCTTGGGAATGATGGTGCCGGGCACGATGCGAACGGTCGAGGGGTTGATGACGCCGTCATCGTCGGCCTGCCAGATGCCGGTCACAGCGATCGATGCGTTGCGCAGCACGAGTTCGACGACCTTGTTGGCCGTGCGAATGTCCGGCAGCATCTTCATGACCGGCGACCGGCCATAAGCCTCGCCCGGCGCTTTCAGCCAGCGAAAGGCAACGAAAGGCGATTCCGAATAGAACCGGTCCTTCAGGATGACCGCCGGATCTTCGTTCAGGACGGCGGTGAACCGGTAGCCGCTCGTCCGGCGGTCCGGCCGCAGCGCTTCCACAACGCCGAACGTGCGACCGGGGTCGTCCAGTCCTGCGTCGATGACCGCCTCCGGAATGGCAGCGTCGGGAAACCGCCGCCTGAGTCCCTCCAAAGGCAGGTCGACGCGCCGATAGACGGTTTCCAGACGACCGTCGCCGCCCTCTTCCAGAACCGCCTCGGCCAGGGGCACCGCCGTGAATTTCAGCGCGCTGAGTTCGCCCGGCGGCGCCTCTTCGATCAACAGGCAGGCGGTTCCGCCAACAACCAGGTCGAGAAGACATTGGTGGATCTCGACGATGAAGTTGGAGCGATCGATGTGCCCCTGGAAGCCTGCCTCCATGGTATCGATCAGGTCGGCGGCGTCGACGGCGGCAGAATCCGGAACGTCAGCGCCGGCCTCGAATCCGGCCCAGCGGGCCCACGGCGGCGTCAATTGCGACAGCAGGCTGGCGGCAAGCTGGTCGACGGCATCGGGTGCCGTGCCGTCGTAAACGTCGGCAATCCCGGCCCCGCCTGCGTCTCCGCTGCTATCGCCATCGCCGCGTTGCGGCAGTGCCAGAGTATAGCAGTCACGAAGGACGGGCTCCCAATTCGCCCGCACCCCACGGGCGCGGGCGTATCGCTCTAGGATGTCGGCAGCGGTTTGCTCCGCGTCCGGCGCAATTGCGGCCGGCGGGCGGCGGTCGTTTCGAGGCCGTGACGTCATTCACTCATTCCCCCAGAAGTGATTTGCGGTCGGCGTCGGTCTTGCGCAGACCCAGAATGCCGCGCCACCCTGTCGCGACCGTGGCCGTCCGGCCGCGTTGCCGCGACTTTTGCGCTGCTTCGCGAACCGCTTTGGCCGTATCCTCTTCTTCCGGCCGATCCGACCCGGCATTTTTCCGGCTGGCATCTTCGGCGCTTTCTGGCTTTGGCTTGGCTTGCGCCTTCGGCTGCACCGGCGACGGAGCCGGCGTTACGGGGGCCGGCGTCGGCGACGGCGGAGCCGGCGCTGCGATGACCTGAGTCGGCCTCGGGCTCGGCGGCGTGAACAGATTTCCCATGTATCCTCCGGAAATTCAGGATCGAGCGGCGGCTTGCCGCGGCGTCAAAGGGGGGCGGTGTCCAGCCCGCTTCTTCGGCTCTGACTGCCGCTCGCAGTCGCCAAGACGGCGATAAAGCTGATACGGCGTCAGCACCCTGCGGTCGCGAAGCCCCACGACGCGCTTGACGGCTTCGACGCAGGTAAACGGCCCCCAGGGTGCGGACGTGGGCGGCTGGTGCCTTACCAGAGTGACAGGAATGGTGATCATGCCTTGTGCCCGATACCACGCCGGCAGATCGAACCCGCCGCCGATGGGCTGGATGCGCACATCCGTCCAGCATGAAAGCGGATCGAGCGTCAGCCAGAGCCGGCCGTTGCCGAAGACGACAAAGCAGTGCCGGAAGCCCGGGCGCAAACATCGAAGCCAGACGATCTGCGCCTGACCGCAGAAGACCACATGAATCTCCCGCCAATCCTCATCGGTCTGTGTCGCCGACACCATGCCGGAAACCGGACACGGCATGGCGCCTGCCGTCGCACCCGCGCTCATGCCACGATCCCCTTGCTGCGCAAAGCCGGCTCGATCCTGTCGAAGGCTTCGCGCCACAGGGACGACGCCTTGATCTCCTGGCGATAGTCGGGATTGGGCGCCATCAGGCGGCGGCCATAATGGGCCAGCACCAACAAGTGATCACGCAACAGTCGACGCTGGCGGTAGAGACGGTCGACGACCCGCGCAACATCGACGGGTTCACACGGCCTTGGATACAAGGCCATGCCGGCCCTGGCGCGGGCACCCGCTGCGCTGGCTTCATGAGCACGAATGAACCAGAACCAGACTTCCTCGGCCGAGGAGAAAGGGACGGTTGCGTATTCGTCTTGCGGTTTTCGAACATAACGTGAACATTGCATAGAAACGGATCCTGTACCATGATCCGGGCCACCCGGATGGTTGACTGGACTCGGCGACGGCACTAGGAATTATTGCCTTGGCTGTCGACGGCGGCTGGTTGTCGAGGTTGCGTTCTACCAAGGGCCGGTGTCGTGCCGGCGATTAATGCCGCCACAACAGTGACCGGATGCAGCGGCGATTGAGCGGTCTGCAGTCGCCATAGGACGCAATTCGCCCGCTGCGAATTCAGTTTTGGACTACTTAGGGTTGCGGTGTCAACCGTAATATGAATATTTTCCTACAGACGTAGGGCCTTTATTATGAGACAGTATTCTTATGTTTACCCATAGCGAAATGTGGCGCGGAATCGATCGGCTCGCGGAACGATGCGGCCTGTCCCCGTCCGGCCTCGCCCGCCTCTCCGGCCTCGATGCGACAGCTTTCAATCCGTCCAAGCGGCTCACCCCGATGGGCAAGACGCGATGGCCGTCGACCGAGAGTCTTGCCAAGATCCTGGCTGCGACTCATACCGAGCTGGAGGATTTCGTCGGCCTGGTGCAGTCCGGTGGCGGCGGAGAGAACGGAACGTCGAGGAACACCGGCCGGGGCGCAACACAGCGCATCCCGATCATCGGCTGCGCCCAGGCCGGCGGCGACGGGTATTTCGACGACGCCGGGTTTCCCGCCGGCACCGGTTGGGACGAGGTCCTGTTCCCTGATATCGACGATCCTCACGGCTACGCGCTGGAAATCCAGGGCGACAGCATGGAGCCCGTGTTCCGCGAGGGCGATACGATCATCGTCAGTCCGACATCCAGCATTCGGCGAGGCGACCGCGTCGTTGCCCGCACCGTCGGTGGCGAGGTCATGGCAAAGGAACTTGCCCGCCGCAGCGCAACGCGGGTGGAACTGCGGTCGTTCAATCCGGCCCACGAACCCCGCATGCTGCTGGTCCACGAAATCTCATGGATGGCCCGCATCATCTGGGCCAGCCAATAGCCCTCAATTTTGACCCCTTGCCCTCAGCCGCCATATCCCATAGGGTGCATTAGGTATATTTTCTTATTCGACATATGGCGATCCCTTTATGACCCCTTCAGATACCCGAACCGGGAGCGATGGTGCCGGTGCCGGTCTGGACGATCTGCACCGGCGGATCGACGGCACATTGAACCGAAACCATCCCGGAGCGCAGTGGCGGCGCCGGGTCGAGTGGCGCGACGGCGACCGTCAGGCAGCGGCATGCCGTCGGTCGATCGCGAAGCGGCGGCAATCGGTCGGCGCCAGTGAACCGAATTCCGACACCGACCTGAATCGCATGACCGAATGGCTTGCCAAACTTCGTGCGGCGGCGATAGAGAGAATGCGCGCTAACGAATGACGGACGGTGGTGTGACGTCCGGCCACGCGTTATGCTGACCTGACGGGACTGGCCCAATGGGCGGGTTCACGCATTGGCGGGGAGGATAATTCATGGACAGGCGCGCGCTTACCTATGTCGATGGCCAGTGGCTTGAAGGCAATCCTCCGCTTCTCGGTCCGATGACCCACGCGGTCTGGATGTCATCGATCGTTTTCGATGGGGCGCGGGCTTTCGACGGCGTCATGCCCGATCTGGACCGACATGCGGCGCGGTTGATCGACTCCGCCAAGGCTCTGGGTTTGAAGCCGCCTGTAACGGCGCAGACGGTCGAAGGCCTGGCCCGGGACACCGTCGAACGGTTCGACAAGGGCGCGCATCTCTATATCAGGCCCATGATCTACGCGGAAAACGGTTGGGTCGACCCCGATCCCGAGTCGGCGCGCTTTATCCTCACCGTATACGAGAGCCCCCTGCCCAACCCTTCAGGCATGGCCGTCTGCCTTTCCACCCGCCGACGGCCGACGCCGGAAAGCGCACCGACGGCGGCCAAAGCCTCGGCGCTCTATCCTCAGGCAGGCCTGGCGCTGATGGAGGCAAAGCGGCGTGGCTTTGAGAACGCCGTCATGCTGGATGCCCTGGGCAATGTCGCCGAACTGGCCACGGCCAATATTTTTCTGGTCAAGGGCGGCGTCGTGAAAACGCCGGTTCCGAATGGCACGTTCCTTGACGGCATCACCCGGCAACGGTGCATTTCCCTGTTGCGCGGCGCGGGCATCGAGGTCGGCGAATGCCGGATAACGCACGAGGACCTGTTGAACGCCGACGAGATTTTTTCGACCGGCAACCATGCCAAGGTCCTGCCCATATCCCGATACGAAGATCGGGATCTGCAGATCGGCCCGATGTATCGACGCCTCCGCGATGCATACTGGGACTTCGCCTTTACCGGTGCCTGATCGCAAGCCACACAACTCTGTCGTCGCCCGGCAGCCGGGAACGATCCCGCGCCTGCTGATCCTGGACGCCCTGCGCGGCATCGCCATCATCGGCATGGTCATTTACCATGCGGCGTGGGATCTCGATTTCCTGGGTCTGGCGGCATTGTCAGTCGCCACGTCAGCCGGATGGCAATGGATGGCCTATTGCGTGGCCGGTACGTTTCTGGCCGTGTCCGGTATCAGCCTTGCCCTGATGACCCACCGGCGCCTGCGTTTGCTGGCGTTCGGGCAGCGCTTCCTGCTGATCGGAGTCTGTGCTCTCGTGATCACGATCGCGACGCGCTTTCTCATGCCCGAAACCTATATCTATTTTGGAATATTGCATTCCATTGCCGTGGGCAGCGTAATCTGCCTGCTCTTTGCACGCCTGCCCTGGGCCGTGGCAGCGCTGGCCGGCATCGCTGTCCTGTGGGTCGGGACCACCGTCACGCTCCCGGCGCTGGGCGACCCGATCTGGGCATGGACAGGGTTGCAGGCCGCGCCGCCGCCGGCTTCGGATTTCGTCCCGGTTTTTCCGTGGACGGGGCTGATGCTGCTTGGCATGGCAACCGGCCAGATTTTGTCCCGGCACACGGCGATCGCGGAAACGATAGCTGCAGTCGAGCCTCGCCGTCTGCCAGGCCGGGCGCTGATCTGGCTGGGCCGGAAGAGCCTGATCATTTACATGCTCCACCAGCCGCTGCTGATCGGTGTGCTGATGGCGGTCGCGACGCTTGCCGGACCGGGGGGGCCGGACGGCCGGTCGGTCGGTGCCATCGTCGACCTCACGTCGCCGGGACAGGCGATGAATACGACGCAATTCCTATCCTCGTGCGAGACCAACTGCCGCGATGCCGGCGGCGGCGATCTCTGCACGACCTATTGCCGATGCGTGGTCACGGGTCTTCAGGACACTGAACTCTGGGAGTCCGACGGTCTTTCGGAGTCCGAAGTCATGTCCGATCCCCGGTTCCTCGACGTGATCGAGACCTGCCAGACCGGCTTTCAGGCGCCTGAGCCGGCACCCTCCCAGTAACTGGTCCAGTTACTGGCCCAGTGGCTGGCCCAGTAGCTGGCCCAGTAGCTGGCCACTTGCCCACCGATAGTGCGGTGTTTCCGATTTGGTAACGAAAAGCGCATACCTTTCGGGTTCGGCGGCGAAAGCCGCCACAATTTCCCGCGTCACCCAAATCGGCGGAACATCATGTCGAACAGTACGGCAGTAAGCAAAAGCAACGGCCAAACTTCAGGCAGCCGGCCGGCCGCCGGCAGCATCGGCGCCGCGCGCGACGTCTCTGTGGATCGCGGTCCGACCACTCAGTTCGTAACCATGACGCTCGCGGACCAGCTTTTCGGCATTCCGACCGAGGAAGTCCAGGACGTCCACCGCCTGCAGTCGATCACGCCGATCCCTCTGGCACCGCCTGAAATCGCGGGCGCCCTGAACATTCGCGGCAAGATCGTCACCGCCGTCGACCTGCGCCGGCGCCTCGGCCTGCCGACGGCCGAGAAGAAAGGCAAGGATCTGATGAGCATCGTTGCCGAGTACAACGATCACCTCTACAGCCTGCTGATCGATGAAATCGGCGAGGTCATGAGCCTGCCGGACCGCGATGTGCAAAAGAACGCCTCGACCATGGATGTTCGATGGCGCGAAATATCCGAGGGCATTTATCGCCTGGACGGGCGGCTGATGGTCCGCACCTCGGTGGCGAAACTGTTGAACTTCATGCATTGATCGACGGTTTCGACGACAGTCCGACGGATTAGATGATGCCCCACGAGACCGACAACGCGATTTCCGGTGCCGACGACAGCGATACGCCGTCTTCCGGCCATGTGACACGCGGCCTCTATAGCGGTGCGACCGCCGAGATGGTGGAGAACCTTCGCCGCGAGTTCGTGGACGAAACACTGGAACGGCTCCAGACGCTTGATACGGATCTGGCGGACCATCTCGGCGATATACGGGAGTTCTTCTTTCAGGCCCGGGGCCAGGCTCACAACTTCAATCTGCCGCTGCTCGAAGTCGTCTGCCGCCAGGCCGAGAACTATCTCTCGGCCCTGACAACGATCGACGGCCGCCGGGAAGCCGATATCCGCCGCTATCTGGACGCCGCCACCGATATCCTGGAAGGCACGATCAGCAGCGACACCGATCCCGCACAACTGATTCGCACCCTTCCCGGCCGGGTATCCGACGCTTTCTCGCCGGACTCCATCGAGATCCGCGAGGTGGAAGTGATGCTGGTCATGCATCACAATGCCCAGACCCATTTCATCGAACGGGAAGTCCAGGCCTGCGGGTATAGGGTCACCATCATCACCAGCACGCTCGAAGCCCTGGCGCATGCGACGCGGACGAAACCGGATTTCATGATCGTATCCGCCGTGATGCCCGGACTTTCAGGCATCGATCTGGTCATGGGGCTTTGTCACATGCCCGAGACGCGCAATATCCCGTTGGCATTGATTACCAGTCTGCCGGCGGAATCCGATTGGCTCCGCGTATTGCCGGACGGCATCCCCGTCATCCGGAAGGGCCAAAGCTTCGGCGACGATCTGGCGAACGCGCTCAACGAGGCCTTCCTCCTGTAAAAATCACGTAAGAGTTGCACTTTCCTGCGATTGGATGCATTCACGGTAGCGCGTTCCGCTGCCGAGAATGCCAATGTCCGATATATCGAATCCTCACGATGCGCTGTTCAGGGCGATTCTTGACGATGCAGGGCGGGCCGCCGCGCTGATCAGGGATTATTTGCCGCCGGAACTTGCAGAGTTACTCGCCGACTCGCCGCCCGACCCCGTCGACGGCAGCTATATCGATGCAAAGCTGCGCAGCACGCAAAGCGACCGTCTGTTTCGGACCGCGACCCGGTCCGGCAGCACGGCGTTCATCTATGTTCTGCTGGAACACAAGAGCCACCCGGACGCCAATACGCCCCTCCAGATCGCGGAATACATGCTGCGCATCTGGCGGCGGCACCGGTCGAACGAGGGGGGCGGGCGATTGCCCCCGATCCTGCCTCTTGTGCTCTATCACGGTGTTGCGGACTGGACGGTTCCGACCTCCCTGGCAGGCTGCATCGAAGCAGAAGGACCATTGCTGAAAGCAGCAAGCGGATTCGGGTACACGCTCCAGGACCTCAAACGGCGCGACTATGAGACACTTTCCGCCGATCACGCGGTCCGGTCCGGCCTCGCGGCACTGCGCTACGTCTTCGACCGCGCAGTATCGGTGGAAATTCTCCATCGGATCGTTCAGGACGCGCCGGATGAAGCCGTGTTCACATTGCAGATCTTCGAGTATATTGGGAACACCTACGATGTTCCGGCGGATACGCTGATCGACGTGATTCGCCGCGTCAAACCGCATAGGGAGGCCGAATTCATGGCAACACCGGCGCAACAATGGCGTGACGAAGGTCGGGTGGAAGGTCGGGTGGAAGGCCGGGACGAAGGAATCGCCCTCGGGGCCTCTGATGCCCTGATACGTTCGGTGCTTCGCACGCTCGACCTGCGATTCGGATCCGTGCCGCCATCGATCGCGACGCGCGTACGCGCCACGCCCGCGAACGACCTCGACGCATTGCTGGAGCGCGCGGTCACGGCCCCGTCACTCAGCGCCGTTTTCGACGATGGGCCGACGCATTAGCCGGAGCCACGGCCCTAATGCTCCAGGCGCTGAGACCGGGCCCGGGCGCCGCGCTCGATGGCCGCGGCCGTCAGTCTGTCGACCATGAGCTGATGGCGTAGCATCTCCAGAAAACGCAGCTCTGTCTGGCTGGCCGTTCCGTCAGCGGCGACGACGTCGCAAGCAATTGCATAGGCCGTCTCACGCAGATGCTCGGGCAGACTGACCAGGATCTGATCCATCAAGCCGTCAAGGCCTTCCTCATCCTGCATTGCAGCGATGCAGTCATCGGTCAGTTGACCGATGCGGGCCGGATCGAAGGTCTCGAACACCGGCAGAAACCGAATCATTTCCCCCAGCCTGTCGAGTTCCCGATCCGACATACCACCGTCACAAGCCGAAGCAACGACCATGGTGTATACAAGCGCGCCTTGGGCGTCCGTCATTCCCTATTCCCCTTCACGGGCCAATCTGTTGTCATTGCACACGTGACCTTAACCCCGACCTTGCCGTCATTGGATCGACCCGGGCATCGGCGTGCCAACTCCGGCTATGGTAAATACCTGTTCGATCCGCTATTCAACAATACAACGCGTTGATGGTGCAAAGGTTGGCGTACGCCTTGTCCGGAACGGGGCTGAAAAATGGTAAAATGGAGACCGATTGCGATGACGAGCGTAGCCAAATTTTTCGCGTTGACGATTACACTGGTCGCGTTCGCGGCCTGTGCGCCCACCCCAGGCCCGGTCGGAATCCAGGGTTTGGTTGAGGCCGATCCGGCAGTCGAAACGCTGGCTGAGCGCGCCGAAAATGGTGATCCGACGGCGCAGCGTCAGCTTGCGGACCGCTACTATCAAGGCGTTGATAATGTCGCGTTCGAAAATTTCGACCGCGCCGCCTATTGGTATGCCGAAGCCGCCAACCAGGGCGATCTCAAATCCCAGCGCATGATGGGGACACTCTATCGCGAGGGGCATGGCGTCGATCAGGATCTGGCGGAGGCCTACACGTGGTACCGGCGCGCCGCCGAGCAGGGCGACCCTGTGGGGCAGTACTGGACAGGCGTCGCGCTGGCCGAGTGGGACAACGCCATCGACACCGACCCGGTCGCGGCTTTCACGTGGCTCGAACTCGCCTCGCAGAGCTATGACGCCATCGCCGGCCGGGCCGCCGAAGCCCGCGACCGGCTGGCCGACGATCTCGATGCGCAGGACCTGACATGGGCGCGACTCATGGTTCGCGAGTTCAGCCCGACCACCTCCTGATCAGGAAATCGGCGGCGGTTTCCCGCCGCTGCCGACGAAGCGCTTGACCGTTTCCACCGCTTCGGCGAGGCCGCAGCGCTCGATCTCGACACCGTCGGGAAAAGCGCCATCCAGCCGGGACGGCAATCGGCTGTCGAGCACCACGAAGACTCCATGATCGTCGGCGCGCCGGACAAGACGGCCGAAAGCCTGCTTCAGTCGATAGCGGGTGATCATGTCGTCATAGCGGCCCCGGCCAAAGGCATCGCGCCGGGCACGGTGCAGGATCGTCGGACGCGGCCAGGGAACGCGGTCGAACACGATCAGCCGCAACGAGCGGCCCGGAACATCCACGCCATCCCGAAGGGCGTCGGTTCCGAACAGACAGGCATTTTCCTCACCCCGGAAGATATCGACCAGGGTCGCCAGATCCAGGCCGTCGACATGTTGGCCGAATACCGGAATCCCGGCCTCTTCCAGCGAACCGGCGACCCGGCCATGAACCGCCTTCATGCGCGAAATGGCGGTAAAGAGCGCCAGCGCCCCACCGCCGGATGCCGTCACCAGCGCCCGATAGGCCGCCGCGACCCGGTCGGGATCGTCGCGATCGACGTCGCGAACCACGATCACCCTGGTCTGTTTGGGATAGTCGAACGGCGACGGCACCCGCGCACGAATCGGCGGATTGGGATAGCGCGAGGCGCCGGTGCGATCCTCGGCAACCGTCCAGTCCGACTCGACGTCGCCGGTGCTATCGGTAAGGGTTGCCGACGTGACCAGGACGCCATGCGCATGGCTTTCCAGCGATCGTGCGAACGGCCATGTCGGATCGATCCAGTGGCGGTAAAAGCCGACATCGATCTCGCGCGACGGCAGACCCGCGTCCTGCGGAATTCTTTCGACACCGAACCAATCCACCGCGCCTTCCGGCGGCTCGTCGTTCAGCGAGCGCAGCATGTCGGACCATGCGCGGGCCTGGGTCAATGCCCTGCGGTCGATCGCCCTGGCGGCGGCATCCAGCCGGGTGCGCGACTGGGTATCGAGGCTGTCGGCCTCGTCATCAAGGCGCGCCCGAAGCCTCTCGGCCAGTGTCTTCAGCGGATCGACCAGACGGGTCAGTTCCGCGGCCAGGGTTCTGGCGGCCTCCGGCAGGCCGTCCACGATGGCAACGGCCTCCGCCTCAAGGCTATAGGGGCCGTCGCGGCCCTTGGCATGGGTGAGAACCTGGCGGCGGACGAGCGACAGGAATGCCTCCGCCGGTCCTTTCGGCTCCTCCTCGCCCCGTGACAGCCGGGCAGCCCATCCGTCCGCCGGCAGCCGGCGGGCGGCGCGGTCGATTTCGTCCAGCGCCTCCGACGCCGCCTCGTCACCGGAAAGCAGGTCCTCGACCCGGCGGCGCAAACCTCGCATGCGGCTTGACCGGCCGCCTGAATCGCCACCGACCAGCCAACGGCGCAATTCCGCCGTCTCGCCGCCGGTCAGATGCGCCGAAAACGCACTGTCCGCGGCGTCGAACAGATGGTGGCCCTCGTCAAAGACATAGCGTGACGGCAGATGCGTGTCGTCCATGCCGCCAAGGGCCGCCTGAACCATCACCAGGGCATGGTTGGCCACCACGATGCTGGCCTTGCGCGCCCGCCGGACGCTGCGTTCGATGAAGCACCGGTTGTAATGGGGGCATGCAGAATGAATGCACTCGCCGCGCCGATCCGCCAGCCCCTGGCTGCGCCCCCGGCCAACAAGATCAGGCAGCCATCCCGGGAAGTCACCGCCGCTCAGATCGCCGTCGCGGGTTTTGGCCGCCCAACGCGCCATCAGGCCAAGGGCAACGGCATAGCGGGGCTGGGTTTCAACCATCCTTACCGCCTCCTCCATATTCAGGAGGCAAAGATAATTTTCCCGGCCCTTGCGCAGCACGACCTCTCGCGCCTTGCGGGCCGGATCGGGGTGCAGTCGGTCAAGCTCGTCGTCGATCTGGTGCTGCAGATTGCGGGTATAGGTAGAGATCCACACCGCACCATCGTTGATCTCGGCCCAGACGCTGGCCGCCGCCAGATAGGCCAGGGTCTTGCCAACGCCGGTTCCGGCCTCGGACAGGACCACAGTCGGCTGCTCTTCCCACGCCTTGGGCGCAAAGGCAGCCGCCGCGGCCGAGGCATAGTCGGCCTGCTGTGGCCGGGGCTCCGCTCCGTCGCCCAACAACCGGGCGAGCCGCCGGCGGGCATCTTCGGGCATGACGGTGCGCTGGCCAGGCGGCGGTCGCGGCGCTTCGGCTTCCCACTCGGGCAGATGCGCCCAGATCTTGAACGCTTCGCCGCCACGCGACGGCTTTTCCGGCCCGGCCGGATGCCCCAGGGCGTCAAGGACCACCGGCGCCCAAAGCCAGCCGCCGCGCCCCATGGCCCACGCCATGGAGAGGGGTTCGGACGCCTCGGTTCGATCATGGGCCCGAAGGTCGATCAGCAGCCGTTCCGCCGACCGCAACAGGCTCAATGCCGCTTCTTCCAGCGATGACGGCGGCGGCAGATCGAGGGTCTCCGCCAGGCCGCGCGGCGTCGGCCGGCAAAACACGGCCGGATGAACGAAGGCAAACAACTCCAGGACATCATAGGCGGCGAAGGAATCCATGCCCAGCCGGCGGGCCATGGACCGTGCATGACAGACCATGACCGGCCGATCGTGAATCCGCGTCCGAGCCTCGGCAGGCGTTGGCATTTCGACTTCGCCCTCGGCCGTCAGAAGAACGAGTCCCGCCGCCCCGGCAACGAGGACATCGGTACCGGGAAGACGCGGCCCGCTACTCGCTGATTGCGGTGCGGCGGACTCTGGAGGCGATGGCAAAGGCGTATCGGACATGGCGGCACTATAGGTACTCCGGCGCCGGATCGAAACATGCTCATCGCGGCACGGCGTCGATCCGGTTGCCGCATCCCGCCCTGCGCACGGGCGCCATGCCCGCCGAACGCCTTTAATTTCAGACCATGGCGCTCTATAGTCCGCGCGCTGCGGCGAAACGACTGCCGCGATCGCGTATTTCGAACCAGCCAACCGCGACGGATTCCATGACCCGCCAATCAGACGAAAACGCGCCCGACTCCGGTGCCCACGAACAGGGCCCCCGGCCGCCCCACGACGAGACGGACGCCATCAAGGCACCCCGGCTGGAGAAACTGCGCGGCCTGAAGGCGGCGGGCATCGACCCGTATCCATATCGGTTCGACAAGACCGCCGATGCCGCCGCGCTGCAGGCGGACCATGCCGATCTGCCGGACGACACCCACACGGAGACGACGGTTCGGATCGCCGGACGGATACGGGCCATGCGCAATTCGGGCATGTTCATCGACCTCCACGACGCCACCGGCAAGATTCAGGTCTTCAGCCACAAGGACAACATGACCGAGGACGAGCGCGCGAAGCTCGCCTTCCTAGATCTCGGTGACCTGATCGGCGTCGAAGGACAGATCCGCCGCACCAAGCGCGGCGAACTGACGGTCGATACCCGCACCATCACCGTTCTGGCCAAGACACTGCGCCCCCTGCCGGAAAAATATCACGGCCTGACCGATGTCGAGGCGCGCTATCGTCAGCGCTATATCGACCTGATCATGAACGAGGGCAGCCGCGACACCCTGCGCAAGCGCGCGCTGCTGGTGGCGGCGATCCGCCGGATGATGACCGAACGCGGTTTCCTGGAGGTCGAAACGCCGATGCTGCACCCGATCCTGGGCGGCGCGTCGGCCAAGCCGTTCGTGACGCATCACAATGCGCTGGAAATGGACCTATACCTGCGCATCGCCCCGGAACTCTATCTGAAACGCCTTGTCGTCGGCGGCGTGTCGGAACGGGTGTTCGAAATCAACCGCAATTTCCGCAACGAGGGGCTGTCGACCCGCCACAACCCGGAATTCACGATGCTGGAGGCCTATCAGGCCTATGGCGACTATACCGACATGATGGATCTGGTCGAAGCGATCATCGGCGAAGCCGCGATCGCCGCAACCGGCGGAACCACCGTCTCGTTCAACGGCGTCGACATTCGTCTGGGCGGCCCTTACCCCCGGCGCAGCATGATCGACCTTGTCACCGACGCGACCGGGGTCGATTTCCTTTCCCTCGACGATGCGGCCCGGGCGCGCAAGGCAGCGCAGGATATGGGCATCAAGGTCGAGCCGAACGCGCTGTGGGGTCAGGTGCTGGAGGAAGTGTTCGCGGAAAAGGTCGAGCCGACGCTGATCCAGCCGGTCCACGTCACCGATATGCCGCGCGACATCTCTCCGCTGGCCAAGGGTCACCGCAGCGATCCCCGCCTGACCGAGCGGTTCGAGACCTTCATCAATACCTGGGAAGTCGCCAACGCGTTCTCGGAGTTGACCGACCCCCAGGACCAGTACGAACGCTTCAAGGCCCAGTCCGACGCCCGCGACGCCGGCGACGAGGAAGCGCAGATGATGGACATGGATTATGTCACGGCGCTGGAATACGGGCTGCCGCCGACCGGAGGGCTGGGCGTCGGCATCGACCGTCTGGCCATGCTGGTTACCGACAGCCATTCGATCCGCGATGTTATTGCGTTTCCGACGCTCCGCACGAAGAAATAGCGTATCCGTGACCCGTAGCGATACCCGCAACCAACGAAGCACCGGCGGGATGCCGATTGCCGGCGGTCAGATCCGGGCCATTGTTCTGCTGGTGATCACCGGCACCATGATCGCCGGCATGCTGGCCTCGGCCGGCGCCGCCCGGTCCGCCGGCGCCGGCACGCTCGCCACCGTCGTCTGGCAGGCGCTCGGCGGCGGCACCGTTCTGGCCCTGATCGCGTTGCCGTCGCGCCCGCAAGTCAACCGCACGCTGCTGACCTATGGTCTGCTTTCCGGACTGACGGCAATCGCCATTCCCAATCTGATGCTGTTCTGGCTGCTGGCGGAGATCAGCGCCGGCCGCGTCGCGACCGCCCTGGCCGCAACGCCGGTCATGACGGCCCTGATCGCCTGGGCTTGGCAACGAAAACCGCTTGGCGGGTTGGGTTGGGCCGGTGTGGCCGTGGGCACAGGGGGCGTCGCGCTTCTGACCGGTGCCGGAACCGAAGGCGCAATGCCGCTTTACGCACTGCTCGTGCTCGTGCTGGTGGCGCTGTCGCTTTCCTTCGGCAATGTCTATCGCACCGTCAAATGGCCGGAGGGCGCATCCGTCGCGACACTCGCCGCCGCCATGAAACTGTGCGTCGGCATTCCGCTTGCCCTCGTGCTGCTCACGACCGATCCGGCCGCCATCGTACCCGGCCCCGGCGCGCTGCCCTCCGCCGCGGCGATGGTCGCCTTTTCCGTCCTGGCCTATCTTGCCTTTTTCGCGCTTCAGCGGCACGGCGGGCCGGTCGTCCTCAGCATGGTCGGCGGCGTCATCGCCCTGGTGGGCGGCATGGCCGACTGGTTCATCGCCGGAATTCCGCCGGGCATCGGATTCGTTCCCGGCCTGGCGCTGCTGGCCGTGGGGATCGTTCTCGTCTCCCGGCGGCCGAACGCGAACGCCTGACCACCTCGGCCCCTGCTAGGGCTTGAAGAACGCCAACAGCGCGGCGGCGGTGGCTTCGGGGTTTTCCTCGGCCACGAAATGGCCGCTGTCGGGGATCGCGTGGCCCGTCACCTCGTCGGCATAGTCGCGCCAAACCGCCAGGGGGTCGTACCGGGAGCCGACGAAGCCGTCTTCACCCCACAGAACCAGCAGCGGCGACGCGATCCGGTTGCCGTCCTCGGCGTCGCGGGCGTGATCGTCCAGATCGACGCTCGCACCGGCGCGATAATCCTCGCAACTGGCATGGATGGTGTCCGGGTCGCTGAACGCCTGCACATAGGCCTCTACCGCGGCGGGCTCAAAGCGCGAGGAGTCCTTCGACCAGCGTTCGAGGCAAGACAGACAATACCCTTCGGGATCCTTGCCGATGAAATGCTCGGGCAGGCCGTCCGGCTGAATCAGGAAAAACCAGTGGTAATAGGCCGTCGCCACCGCCTGATCGACGGTCGCAAAGACATGGGGCGTCGGCACGATGTCCAGCACCGCCGCCCGCTGGACAGCGTCGGGATGATCCAGCGCCAGCCTGTGAACGACCCTGGCGCCACGATCGTGGCCGGCAACGTCGAAGGTCATATAGCCCAGTTGCTCCATCATGAAGACCATGTCGTCGGCCATGATGCGCTTGGCATAAAGCATGTGGTCGCTGTCATGCGGGTCCGGCGCGGACGGCTTGTCAGACGCGCCATAGCCGCGCAGATCGGCGCAGACGACGGTAAAATGCTTCGCCAGCTCCGGCACCACCGCGTGCCACATCGCCTGGGTCTGAGGATAGCCGTGCAGCAGCAGCAGCGGCGGTCCCTCGCCGCCGACCATGGCATGAATCGAAATATCTTCCTCGACCGTCACGAAACTGCGGTGAAATCCCTCGAACATGGCGGGTTCTTCCTAAGTCGTTCAGGGCAATACCTCCGCCCCACGAGCATCGTTCGGGGCGGCTGGCGCCTTCGACACCCTTTCACCCGCCACGCTCCGCCGCAAGGACGATATCCGGTTGCCGATCCTGCCGTTGCGATGCATCGGGCGTGCTTAGCATAAACTGCCACGTTCTATGCCCAATACAGACTGAACCACCGAATATAACCGAAAATTTCAGAATAACATGTGGTATATTCGCTGATTTTTAGCTTCTTGTATCGACCAATCTGCGATACCATGAAATCACTCTCATAAAATGCCTGCAGGGGGCCGTTATGCTGGATGATATCACCGATCCTCCCCGTCCGGAGTGGCGCGACGCCGTCGCCCGCCTCTACCGCTGCGACGAGGGCCCCCTGGTCGAGCGTCTGATTACCGAGGCACGGTTCGTGTCGGACGCCAAGGCGCGGATCGACGGTCTTGCGCGCGATCTGGTGACCGCCGTCCGGTCGGGACGGCGCAATCCCGGCGGCATCGACGCCTTCATGCACGAATATGACCTGTCCTCGCACGAGGGTATCGTTCTGATGTGTCTGGCCGAGGCGCTCCTTCGCGTGCCGGATGCCGATACCGCCGACAGCCTGATCCGCGACAAGCTCTCGACGTCACAGTGGGACAAGCATCTCGGCCACAGCGACTCGCTTTTCGTCAACGCCTCCACGCTGGGCCTGATGATTTCCGGGCGCATCGTCGGGCCGGGCGCTTTCTCCGCCCAGGGCCTGTCGTCAACCATGAACCGCCTGATCAAGCGTAGTGGCGAACCGGTGATCCGGTCCGCCGTGCGGCGCGCCATGAACATCATGGGCCGTCAGTTCGTCCTCGGCCGGACGATCGACGAGGCGCTGGACAGAACCGACAAGGACTATCGCTACTCGTTCGATATGCTGGGCGAGGCCGCGCGAACGCGCGCCGACGCTCAGGCCTATTACAAGTCGTACGAGAACGCGATCGCGGCGATCGGCAAGGCGGCCCGGGGCGACAGTGTCGAGGAACGGCCGGGCATCTCCGTCAAGCTGTCGGCGCTTCATCCCCGGTTCGAGGTGGCGCGCCGCGCCCAGGTGCTGGAGGAACTGACGCCGCTGGTCATTGCGCTGGCCCGGCAGGCAAAAACCGCCAACCTCTCCTTCACCGTCGACACCGAGGAGGCCGACCGGCTGGAACTCTCGCTGGAGGTCATCGAGCGGGTCTCCGGCGACCCCTCGCTTTCCGGCTGGAACGGGTTCGGGCTGGCAATTCAGGCCTATCAGAAGCGGGCGACGGCCATCATCGACATGCTGGCCGACATGGCCACGGCCCATGGCCGGCGCATGATGGTCCGGCTGGTCAAGGGCGCGTACTGGGATACCGAGATCAAGCGCAGCCAGGAACAGGGACTCGAGGGCTACCCGGTCTTCACCCGCAAGACGGCGACGGATACATCCTATATCGCCTGCGCAAAACGGCTGCTGGCCAAGCCCGACTGCTTTTACCCGATGTTCGCGACCCATAACGCCCACACGGTGGCGGCGGTCGCGGAAATCGCCGGCAACAAACCGTTCGAATTCCAGCGGCTGCACGGCATGGGCGAGGCCCTGTACGAGCGGGTGATCTCTCCTTCCGGGACCATCCACACGCCGACACGCATCTATGCCCCGGTCGGCGGACACAAGGAATTGCTGTCCTATCTCGTCCGCCGCCTGCTGGAGAACGGCGCCAATTCATCTTTCGTGAACCGCCTGACCGACGATGCGACGCCGGTCGCCGACATCGTCGCCGATCCGGTGGAGAAACTGGCCGATACCGACCCAAAACCCCATCCCGCGATCCCCCTGCCCCGCGACCTGTACGGGCCGACACGGCGCAACAGCCGTGGCATCGATCTCAGCGACACGGTGGCACTCGACGCCCTCGCGGCCGCGTTCGCCGGTTTGGCTGACATGTCGTATCGCGCCGCCCCCCTTGTCCACGGACATACAACCGCTGATGAGGGGGCCGCCTACAAGGGCGGCAGGGGCAGCGGGGACCGCGCCGTTCTCAGCCCCGCCGACAACCGGGTCGAGGTCGGTCGCGTCGTCGATGCCGATACCGCGACCGCCGACGCGGCGCTGGCCGCCGCCGACGCCGCCTATCCGCGCTGGGACGCCACACCGGCGATCGAGCGCGCGGCACGGCTGGAGGCCGTCGCCGATGCATTCGAGGCTCAATGCGCGGCCCTGATGGCGGTCTGCACGCGCGAGGCGGGCAAGACGATGGCCGACGGCGTGGCCGAAGTGCGCGAGGCGGTCGACTTCCTGCGCTATTACGCCCGGCAGGCGCGCGACGAATTCGCGACCCCGACGGTTCTGCCCGGCCCGACCGGCGAGCACAACGAACTGCAACTGCATGGCCGCGGCGTTTTCGTCTGCATCAGCCCATGGAATTTCCCGCTGGCGATCTTTACCGGCCAGATCGCGGCCGCTCTGGCGGCGGGCAACACCGTCATCGCCAAGCCCGCCGAACAAACCGTGCTGGTCGCCCACGCCGCCACGACCATCTTTCACCAGTGCGGCATTCCGACCGACGTCCTGCAACTCGTTCCCGGACCCGGCGCGGCTATCGGCGGTCGTCTGGTGGCGGACAATCGCGTCGCGGGGGTGGCGTTCACCGGGTCGCTCGACACAGCCAAGGCGATCAACCGGACGCTGGCCAATCGGTCCGGGCCGATCGTTCCGCTGATCGCCGAAACCGGCGGGCTGAACGCCATGATTGTCGACTCCACGGCATTGCCGGAACAGACCATCCGCGACGTATTGCTGTCGGCCTTCGGCAGCGCCGGGCAACGCTGCTCGGCACTGAGAATCCTCTATCTGCAGGAGGATATCGCCGACACCTTCCTGACCATGCTCAAGGGCGCAATGGCGGATCTGCGGGTCGGCGATCCGTCCCTGCTGGCCACGGATGTCGGTCCCGTGATCGATGTCGATGCGCTGACCATGCTGAATCAGCATGTGCGCCGCATGAAGCGCGATGCGACGCTGATCCACAAGATCGACCCGGAGCCGGGCACAACCGATGGCACGTTTTTCGGACCGCATGTCTACGAGGTCGAGGGCATCGGCGCGCTCGACCGCGAAATCTTCGGCCCGATCCTGCATGTCGCCCGGTTCAGGGCACAGGATCTGGACAGGGTCGTGGACGACATCACACGCGCAGGCTATGGACTGACCATGGGCATCCAGACCCGGATCGAGGAAAAGGGCCGGCAGATTCAGGCCCGGTCGCGGATCGGCAACACCTATGTCAACCGCAACACGATCGGCGCCGTGGTCGGCGTCCAGCCCTTCGGTGGCGAGGGGCTGTCCGGCACCGGCCCGAAAGCCGGCGGTCCGCACTACCTCCACCGCTTCGCCACCGAAAGGGTCCTGACCATCGACGTCACCGCCGCCGGCGGCAACGCCTCGCTGCTGAGTCTCGGGGACTGACGCAGTCAAACCGGCCGGCGCTACTCGACCGGCCGGACCACCACCGCCTCGATCCTGGTGCCGTGCCGGGCCGCCACGGTGAACCGCCAGCCCTAACCGGCAAGATCACGCCCAAAAACGAGAGCGGCGCCATGGCCGGGCCCGAGTGGTGTCGCGATTTAACAATTTCTTCATCGCACTGTAACGCTGCTGAGAAGTTTGAATGCTTATTGATCGAGCGACTTCTATTCCTGAAAGTCGGGAAGAGCAGGCTATCAATGCGCGTCGTTCAGATCACCGATCCCCATGTCACCGCGACCGGCACCTTGCGCGCCGACGCTATCGATACCGGACAGCGGTTCAAGGCGGCCCTTGACCATTGCCGTACCCTCGACCCCGCGCCCGACCTGGTTCTGCTGACCGGCGATCTGGCAAATGATGCGCGTGCGGACGAATACGCGGCCGTAGCTGCGATCATCGATGCGCTGCCGGCGGATATGCCGCCGATGGCTCTGCTGCCCGGCAATCACGACGACCGCGCCGCGCTTTGCCGCCTCGCCGAAAACTGGCGTTTCGCCCCCGACTATAATGCGACCGACTTTGTTCAGACGGCGATCGACCCTGGCGGCGGCCTGCCGGTCGTGCTCATGCTGGACAGCCTGGTGGACGGCGCAACCGAGGGGCGGCTTTGTGCCCGACGGCTGGTCTGGGTCGGGGAACGCCTGACCCACGCCGCGAACCGGCCCGTCATCATCGCCATGCACCACCCGCCCTTCGTTCCGACGATCATGCCCGGCCAACCCGCTTGCGAGGGTACCGACGCCCTGGCTGCGCTGCTCGCCCGCCATGGCGGGCTGATCGGCAGTCTTTCCGGGCACCTGCATCGCCCCATGGCCGCGACCTTTTGCGGGGCGTCGTCGTGGGTCGGCCCATCCACCGCCTATCGCCTGCCATTGGCGCAGACGACGGACGACCTGCAACGCGCGGCGGGGGAACGGGTGTGCTACGCCGTCCATGACTGGTCGCCCCAGACCGGCCTGCGATCCGCCGAGATCGTCGTCTGACCACCCAAGGCCAATCCGGCTTGCATGGCGCGGTCGGGCGATTGATTGTGGCGCTATGGAAGAGACATCCCCAAGCCCCCGGCTGCACATCCGCATTGTTTTCAACGAAACCGGAATGATTGGCCCCGGCAAGGCGGAATTGCTGGAGCGGATCGATCGTTGCGGATCAATCGCCGCCGCCGGCCGCGAAATGGGGATGAGCTATAAGCGCGCCTGGATGTTGATCGAAACGCTGAACGCCATGTTCCGCGCCCCGCTGGTGGAAAGTTCGCGCGGCGGACCCGGCGGCGGCGGCGCACTGCTGACTGAAACGGGACGCCAGGTCCTGTCGCTCTACCGCCTCTTCGAATCCGAGGCCGCAGAGGCCGGGGCAGACCGTCTGAGCGCGATTCAAGCGCTGCTCAAGGAGTCTCTCTAAGACAGATAACGTTTGCTCCAAAGGTCGACTCCTGCGATATGTATACGCAAACATAACCAAAAGACATCCACCCGGGAGTGACCTTCATGCCCGTCCTCGCCGTACACCGTGTCATCCTGGCATCGATAATTTCCCTGACCGCAGCGGCAACGCCCGCGCGGGCGGCAGATGATCGGGTTCTTGTCTTTGCGGCTGCCAGTCTCACCAACGCCCTCAATGCGGTGGCCGAGGCCTGGATGGCCGAGACCGGCAACAGCGCTATTGTCTCTTTCGCCGGGTCGTCGCAGCTCGCCCGTCAAATTCAGGCAGGCGCGCCCGCCGACATCTTTTTTTCGGCCAACGCCGATTGGATGGATGCGGTCGAAACTTCGGGCGATCTGCGCGACGGAACGCGAACCGATGTTCTGGGCAACCGGTTGGTTCTGGTCGCGCACGGCGCGAATGCCGATCCGGTCGTCATCGACGAAACCCTCGATCTCGCCGGAATGCTGGGCGACGAACGGCTGGCCATGGCGCTGGTCAACGCCGTGCCCGCCGGAATTTATGGGCGCGAGGCGCTCACCGCGCTTGGGCTGTGGGACGATGTCGCACCGCTCGTGGCGCAATCCGACAACGTCCGCGCGGCCCTGGCATTCGTGGCCCAGGGAGAAGCACCGCTGGGCATCGTATTTGCCACCGACGCGGCGGTCGAAGACACCGTCACCGCCATCGGCACCTTTCCCGAGGACAGCCACACGCCGATCACTTATCCCGCCGCCATCACCGCCCAGAGCAGCGCCGCAGAGGCCGAGGACTTTCTCGATTGGCTCGGATCCGATACGGCAGCCCGGATCTGGGCCGAGTTCGGTTTCACCGTTCTTGACTGATGGAGACCTGATTTGATGGGCGACGCTGTGACGGGGTGGCTCGGCCCGGACGAGTGGCAAGCCGTTCGCCTGTCGTTGCGCGTTTCTCTCCTGGCAACATTGGCCAGCCTGCCGATCGGCATTTTCGTGGCCTACGCACTGGCGCGCTGGTCGTTTCCCGGCAAGCAATTGCTCAACGGCATCGTACATCTGCCGCTGATCCTGCCGCCTGTGGTGACCGGATATCTCTTGCTGATCACCTTCGGGCGGCGCGGATCGGTGGGTGTGTTCCTGGATGAATGGTTCGGCATCGTGCTGTCATTTCGCTGGACCGGTGCGGCGGTAGCCGCCGCCGTCATGGCCTTTCCACTGATGGTCCGCGCGATCCGGTTGGCGATCGAGGCCGTCGACCCGAAACTTGAGGCGGCGGCGGCCACCCTGGGCGCGTCGAAGCCGTGGGTCTTCGCGACGGTCACGCTGCCGCTGATCCTGCCGGGAATTATCGCGGGGTCAATTCTCGCCTTTGCCAAAGCCATGGGCGAATTTGGGGCAACGATCACTTTCGTTTCGAACATTCCGGGTCACACCCAGACCATCCCATCGGCGATCTATGCCTTCCTGCAAGTTCCCGGCGGGCAGGAGGCGGCCAGCCGGCTCGTCATCGTCGCCGTCATCATCGCCATGATGGCCCTGCTGTTGTCGGAATTCGTCGCCCGGCGCGTGGCGAAACTGGTGTCGGGAACATGACGCTGTCGATCAACCTGAACCACCGTTTCGCGGATTTCGAACTCGATGTATCCTTCGACGCACCGCCAGGCGTGACGGTTCTTTTCGGCTCGTCCGGCTCGGGGAAGACCACGGTCATAAACGCCGTGGCAGGGCTTTTGCGGCCCGATCGCGGACGCATTGCCGCCGATGACTGGGTCTTGATCGACACTGAAAAACGCCGGTTTCTGCCTCCGCACCGGCGCAGACTCGGTTACATCTTTCAGGAAGGGCGGCTGTTTCCGCATCTCACCGTGCGGCAGAACCTGCTGTTCGGCCGTTGGTTCGCCCCGCGCGATGCCCGAACCGAGAGCCTGAGCCACGTGGTTGACCTGCTCGGGATCGGGCATCTTCTCTCGCGCCGCCCGGGCGCATTGTCAGGTGGTGAAAAGCAGCGCGTGGCGATCGGCAGGGCACTTCTGGCGGCCCCGAAGCTGATCCTGGCGGACGAACCGCTGGCCGCCCTCGATGAAGCGCGAAAGGCGGAAATCCTGCCCTATTTCGAACGGCTGCGCGACGAAATCTCGGCGCCGATTCTGTATGTCAGCCATGCCTCCGCCGAGGTGGCGCGGCTGGCCACGACGGTGGTTGCCCTTCGTCACGGAAAGGTGACCACCATCGGACCGCCCGCGCAGGTTCTGGGCGACGTGGCCGCCATGGGCGCGCGCGGCGCGGCGTCGGTTCTGACCGCGCGGGTGCGGGCTCATCATGCCGACGGGCTGAGCGAGCTTGAAACCGCAGCAGGCCCACTTTGGCTGCCGCGCGTGGCCGATCGGCCGGGCGCCTTTATCCGGGTTCACATCGCTGCCCATGACGTCATTCTGTCCCGCAGCCGGCCTCAGGGGCTGTCGGCCCTGAACATCCTGAAAGGGGTCATCGCCGAAATCCGTCCGGGCCACGGCCCCGGCGCACAGGTGTTGCTGTCGCTCGATGATGAACGCCTGACCGCACGCCTGACACAACGCTCGGTCGACGCCCTGGGTCTGGCCCCCGGCCAGACGTGCTACGCGATCCTGAAATCCGTCGCCGTCGCCCCGGAGGATATCGGCACCGGCCACTATCGGGCGCCGGCCGACTGACCCGAACGCTTACCGCCCCCGCATGATGCGATAGGCGAGGCTTGGCGAAAGCCGGTGGATCGCGCGTGGGTGCCTGGTGTTCTCGATCCGGCTTCCCTACGGTCCGCGCGTTCGACGCCGGCGATCACATCGGGCCATCGGGGACGTCGGCTGCGGCAAGGGGGCGGTAATCTCCGGTGTTCGGCAGATTGTAGTGCCACCATTCCGCATCGATATGCACCCATCCGGCAGCGGTCATGATGCCCAGCAACAGCGCGCGGTTGCGCACGGCCTCTGCAGACAGGCCGTCGATCGCGCCATGCCCGGCAAGGTCGGTGAAGGCATCGAAACCGGTGCCCATATCCAGTTCCGCCGACGTCGCGGCATCGACCAGCGTCAGATCGACGGCGATGCCCCGCGGATGGGTACCGCCGTGGCGCGGATCGCCGACGAAGCTCTTGTCCTCCACGGCTTCCCAGAAGATCCACTGGACTTCGATCGGTCGAAAGGCATCGAAGACCTTCATCGTCAATCCCAGCGCCCGGGCCCGGGCCGCAGCGTCACACAACTTGCCATGGGCTTCGGGGACGAGCAGCGCGACCGGCCGTGCATAGATCGGGCGGCCAAGCAGATTGTTGTCGGTGGCATAGCGGATATCGAGGCTAAAGCCGTCGTCTTCGGTCACGCGTTTCAGCATGCATCGCCCCTTTTCAGGAATGTTCTGGCATCGTGTTCTCAAGCACACGATCGTAAAACTGCAACATGATTTTGCTAGAAGGCTGGTAATTGGCGGGGCGTACGGCCCGGCCAGTGGAACAGGAAAACCAGGAGATGCGCGTGATGCGAGCCGCCCTTATCGCCGGCACGGCCATGATTGCCCTGACTGGCCCCGCTTTCGCCCAAAGCGGGCCGCTGGTCATCTATACCTCAACCCCGACCGAGCAGATGGACATGTTGGTGTCCCGGTTCAACGAAACCTATCCCGACATCGAGGTCGAGTATTTCCGCTCGGGCACCACGGAAGTCATCAACCGCCTGCAATCGGAATTCGCCGCCGAAAGCCCGCAGCCCGATCTTTTGCTGATCGCCGACACCGTCGTCATGACGGCGCTGAAGAACGACGATCGCCTGCAAGGCTACCAGGGCGCGCCGGTCGACGGCCTCAACCCGGATCTCTACGATTCCGACATGACGTTCTTCGGCACCAAGCTGATCACGACGGGCTTTGCGTATAACACCGAACTGGTCGACACGCCGCCGACCGCATGGTCCGACCTGACCGATCCGGAAATCGCGGGTCGCCTTACCATGCCCAGCCCGCTATATTCCGGCGCGGCGGCGATTCATGTCGGGACGATGACGGAACTGGATCAATTCGGCTGGGACTATTACGAGGCGCTGGCCGAAAACGGGGCCGTGGCCGGTCGCGGCAATGGCGGTGTGCTCGATGCCGTGGCGCGGGGCGAACAGTCCTACGGCATCATCATCGACTTCATGCCGCTGAACGCCCGCGCCGACGGATCGCCGATCGATTTCGTATTCCCCGAGGAAGGCGTAACGTCGGTCACCGAACCGGTGGCGATCCTGTCGACGGCCACGAATGTCGAGGCGGCCCGCGCCTTTGTCGACTGGCAGCTTTCCGAAGAAGGGCAGAGCTTCCATGCCGAACAGGGCTATCTGCCCTTGCTGCCGGATGTCGAAGGCCCGGAGGGCTTTCCGGCGCTGGATGATCTGACGATCCTTTCGGTGGATCCGGCCCGCCTGCTGGAGGCGGACGAGTCGATGAAACGCCAGTTCGCGGATCTGTTCGGCGGATGATAACCAACCGTTACCGCCGGGAGGCCTGCCGCCTTGGTCGCGATTGACACTCCGGCGCCCAGCCCCTTCCAGCGCTTCAAGGTCGATGGCGAGCGGGTATTGCTCGCCATCGTTACCGTCTATGTCGTCGGTCTCTGCGTCCTGCCTTTGAGCCTTCTGGCAGCCGAGGCGTTCACAGCGAGCGAGGACGGCGCGCTGGGTTTACTGGCGTCCGTCTGGGATTCCCGCGCCACGCGGAGCGCCGCCTGGAACACGCTGGAAGCCGGGTTGGGTGCGACGCTGATATCCGTACTGCTTGGCGGCGGCATGGCGCTGCTCGTCGAACTGACCGATATCCGCCGCAAGACCCTGCTGGTCTTCCTGCTGATTCTGCCGCTGCTGATCCCGCCGCAGATTTCGGCCCTTGCCTGGCTGGAACTGATCGGGCCGCAGAGCCTCCTGCGCGGCGTGATCCTGCCCGCCCATGACGGCATCGGCGGCAACCCCCTTTATGGCCGCAACGGCGTCATCGCCCTGATGGGCATCGAGCACGCCGCCATTGCCTTTCTGGCCGTGCGCGCGGGGTTGCGCTCGCTGCCGGGCGAACTGGTGGATGCCGCGCGCGCCGCCGGTGCCCGGCCGCTGCGCATCGTCGCCACCATCGTCATTCCGCTGGCGTGGCCCTCGATCCTGGCCGGCGCGGCGCTTGCCTTCGTTTCGGCGATCGGGAATTTCGGCATTCCGGCCCTTCTGGGCATTCCCGGCCGCTATACGGTGCTGACGACGCTGATCTATCAACGCCTGAACGGCTTCGGCCCCTCGATCCTGGGCGAAGTGGCGGCGCTGTCGCTTATTCTGGCCTTGATGGCCGCCGCCGGGCTCGGGCTTCAGGCGCTGGCGAGCGGACGGCACGCGCGGGAAATCGTCAATGCCGGGGGCGCTTCGGGCCGATTGTCGCTCGGCCGCTGGCGGCCGGCGATCACAGCAGCCGTTTGGGTCCTGATCGTCATCATCGCCATTCTGCCGCTGCTGGCGCTGTTCGCCGGGGCGCTCGTCCCATCGGTCGGTGTGAAGCTCACGCCGGAGACGGCCACGCTGGCGAATTTCGTCTATGTCCTGACCGAGCTGGCGAGCACCCGCCGGGCCTTTTCAAACAGTCTGTTTCTGGCCACCGCCGCCGCCCTGGCCACCATCGCGGTGTCGGCGCCGCTGGCCTGGCTCGTGATACGCCGGCGTTCGGCGCTGGTGCGGAGCCTGAACGTCATGGCCGACATGCCCTATGCCCTGCCCGGCATCGTGCTGTCGATCGCCATGATCCTGGCCTTCCTGCGGCCGTTGCCGTTCATCGAGGTCAGCCTCTACAACACAGTGTGGATATTGCTGATCGCGTATATGGCGCGCTTCATGGCCCTGGCGCTGCGCCCGATGCTGGCCGGGATGCAAAACCTCGATCATGCGTTGGAGGAATCCGCGCAGGCGGCGGGGGCCGGGCCGCTCCGGCGGCTTGCGACGATCGTGCTGCCGATGCTGGCCCCGGCGGCGGGGACGGCCGCGCTGCTGGTGTTCCTCGGAGCTTTTTCCGAACTGACGGTCTCGGCCCTTTTGTGGTCGCAAGGCAGCGAGACGGTTGGCGTTATCGTCTTCGGCCTTTACGACGAGGGCAATTCGACGGCCGCCGCCGCCGTGTCTGTGGTCGTGCTGGCGGTTATCCTGACCGCCGCCGGGCTGCTGACGGTGCTTGGCCGCCGCCTTCCACCGGGAGTCCTGCCATGGCAGGGGTAAGGCTGGAGAATGTCACACGCCGCTTCGATGGCGTGACGGCCGTCGATCGGGTCAGCCTGCAGATCCATGACGGGGAGTGCCTGGCTCTGGTCGGGCCGTCGGGCTGTGGCAAGACAACGCTCCTGCGGTTGCTTGCCGGATTCGAGCGTGTCGACGACGGCGCCATTCACTTCGACGACGATCTGGTCGCCGGACAGGGCCATCATGTCGACCCCGAAGACAGGCGCGTCGGCATGGTCTTTCAGTCCTATGCCCTCTGGCCGCATCTCAACGTCGCGGCCAATGTCCGCTACGCGCTGAAAATCCAGGGCGTCGGGCGCGACGAGCGCGAGCGCCGGGTCGACCAGGCGCTGCACACCGTCGGTCTCGACGGGTACGCCGACCGCCGCATCCAGGCCTTGTCCGGCGGCCAGCGCCAGCGGGTCGCGCTGGCGCGCTGCCTGGCGATGCAGCCGCGACTGGTGCTGCTGGACGAGCCGCTGGCCAATCTGGATATCCATCTGCGCGACAGCATGATCGACGAGTTCCGCCGCTTTCACCGGCAGGTCGGGGCAACAACGATCCATGTCACCCATGATCAGGCCGAGGCGATGATGCTCGCCGACCGCATCGCGGTCATGGATGGCGGCGTCCTTCAACAATTGGACTCGCCACGGCGCCTGATCGCCGAACCGGCGACGCCGATGGTCGCGCGTTTCATCGGGCGCGGCGCGGTGGTACCGGTGACCGTGGACCGAATCCTCGATGACGGCCGGTGCCGCGCCGATCTGTGGGGTACGCCGGTCATCCTGCGCCATCGTGGCGCCCGTCCCGGGCCGGGCCAGGCATGCCTGCGCGCGCCCGACCTGCGCCGAACCGGCAAAGCCGAAGACACCCCCAGCCTGACACTGCGGGTCGGCACGGCCCTGTTTCAGGGCGACGACACGCTGGTCTCCGCCTCGCCGCCCGATGCGCCGGATCATCGGCTCAGCCTTCGCATTCGCGACAATGTGCCGTCCGAGGGGACGCTGATCTCGGTCGCCGTCGAGGACGGATGGCTGCTGCCCGACGGCGGCTGATCCACGACCGAAGCCGGCCCGGCCCTTCCTATTCCGACTGTTCCGCGATCAGCCGGTCGAGAAAACCTTCCATCGCGGCCAGTTGGGCGGGGTCGATGAACTCGTCGGCCTTGTGCGCCTGGATGATATGGCCGGGGCCGCAAACCACGGCCGCAAGGCCGCCAATTGCCTGAAACTTGCCGCCTTCGGTGCCATAGGCAACCCGGCTGGAGGTGTTGGTGCGGGCGAGCCGCTGAACCGTGCGCACCGGTTCGGCATCTTCGGGCATGTCGAGGCCGTCATACTTGAAGATCGGCTCCCACGTTACCGAGGCCTCCGGCGCGACGTCGCGAGCCTGCTCGATCAGCGTGTCGGCATAGGCCTGCAGTCGTGTCAGCGTATCCATCGGATCGTCGACCGCCAGATGGCGGACTTCGAATTCGAACCGGCATTCATCCGGCACGATGTTCAACGCGCGCCCGCCCTCGATCTGGCCGACATGAACCGTCGTATGTGGCAGGTCGTAACGGTCGTCGTGGACGCCTTTGGCCGCCGCTTCATCGGCCATGTCTGCCAGCATCGCCACCAGCCGCGAAGCGATCTGGACCGCGTTGACCGCGTGCGGCGCCAGACTGGAATGGCCGGTGCGCCCGCGCACGGTGCAGGCCATGGCCAGTTTGCCCTTGTGCCCGGTCACCGCGCCCATGCCGGTCGGCTCGCCGACCAGCACCCAGTCGGGCTTGTGCGCCAGCGTGCCGATATGGGCGATCAGTCCATCGACGCCGAGACAGCCAACCTCCTCGTCATAGGAGAAGCACAGATCGATCGGCGCCTTCAGGCCGGCCGCCTTCATCGAGGGCACCTTCGACAGCACGCAGGCGATAAAACCCTTCATGTCCGCTGAACCGCGGCCATACAGCAGGCCGTCGCGCTCGGTCAGGATGAACGGGTCGCTGGTCCAGTTCTGACCGTCGACCGGCACCACGTCGGTATGCCCGCTGAGCGCCACGCCACCCGGTGCATCCGGTCCGATGCGCGCCCACAGATTGGCCTTGAAGCCGTCCTCACGCGGCAGCACGACCGACTCCACACCCAATTCCGCCAGCCGATCGCGGACATGATGGATCAGGTCGAGATTGGAATCCCGGCTGACCGTCGGAAAGCCGACCAGAGTCCGCAGCCATTCCAGGGTATCCGGACTGGGGCTTGCCGTGCTCGCGGCGGTCGTGTCGGCGGCGGAATGGGCGGAGGTCGGCATGGCGATCACTTCTCGTCGTTCAGGTGGCAGGCCGACAGTCGGCCGGGGGCAATTTCCTTCAGCGCCGGCGCCTCTACGCGGCAGCGCTCGTGGGCGTGCGGGCAGCGGGGATGGAAATGACATCCCGGCGGCGGCGCCAGGGGCGACGGGATCTCGCCCTTGATCGGATGAAACCGGCGCTTGCCGGCTTCCAGGCGCGGCACATCGGCCAGCAGCGCCACGGTATAGGGATGATTGGGGTCCGCAAACAGTTCTTCGGTCTTTGCGCTTTCGACGACACGGCCGAGATACATGATTACGACGCGGTCGGAAAGATGCTCCACCACGCCCAGATCGTGGCTGATGAAAAGATAGGTCAGCCCGAGATCGTCGCGCAGATCCAGGAAAAGATTCAGCACCTGCGCCTGGATCGAGACATCGAGCGCCGCCACCGCCTCGTCGCAGACCAGCATCTCCGGTTGAACCGCCAGAGCCCGCGCAATGCCGATGCGCTGGCGCTGACCGCCGGAGAACTGGTGAGGATAGCGCGTGCGATAGGTCGGATCCAGACCGACCCGGCCCATGACCTCGACCACATAATCGTCCAGGTCGCTGCGCGGGACCAATTTGTGGACCCTGACCGCCTCACCGATAATCTCGGCCACCTTCAGGCGCGGATTCAGCGACGCCATCGGATCCTGAAAGATCATCTGGATGGTCAGCGCCAGATGCCGCGCCTCGGCGCCCTTGATGTCCGTCACCGGCTGACCGCGATAAAGCATGCGCCCCGACGTCGGCTTGTGCAGCCCGGCGACGACGCGGCCGAGCGTGGACTTGCCGCAGCCGCTTTCGCCAACCAGCCCGACGACCTCGCCCGGCCTGATCGCCAGATCGACGCGATCGACGGCATGGACGGTCGACTCCCTGACAGTCACACCGACCGATCGGGCGATCTTCGCGGCGACGTCGAGGGGGCGCGAGAACGTCTTGGTGATCGATTGCAGATCGACCAGCGGCGTGTCGCCCGCCTCCTGTTCCCCTGGGCCCCGTTCACCCGCCCTCTGCTTACCGGCGCTCTTTACAGTGGTGCTCATGCGATCGGCTCCACATTCTGCCTGGCCTCGTCCGGAGGCGTGAGCGTTTCGCCCGGCTCGACCGGGAAATGACACAGCCAGCGATGGCCCGCCGGATCGCCGCTCTCCTCGGGCATGACTTCACAGCGTTCCTGCGCCTTGGGACAGCGTGTCCGGAACGGACAGCCGGTCGGCAGCGACAGCGGCGACGGCATAACGCCCGGTATCTGGGTCAGCCGCGTGCCGCGCTGGTTGCGCGACGGTACCGACGCGATCAGCCCGGCCGTATAAGGATGCCGCGGCGCTTCCACGATTCGGTCGGTCGGTCCCTGCTCCACGATCTTGCCGGCATACATGACGGCGACCCGGTCGGCCAGACCCGCGACCACCGACAGGTCGTGGGTGATCCACATGATGGCGACGCCCTTGCTCTCGACCAGACGCTGGGACTCCGCCAGAATCTGGGCCTGCACCGTCACGTCGAGGGCCGTTGTCGGCTCGTCGGCGATGATAAGATCCGGTTCGTTCAGCAGGGCAATGGCGATCGCCACGCGCTGGCGCATACCACCCGACAACTGGTGCGGATAGGCACGGAAGCGTTCGGCCGGCGCGGGAATGCCCACGGTGTTCAGCGCGTCGATACAACGCCTTTCCGCCTCGGCCTTCGGCACACGGCCGTGGGCCTGGATCGCCTCGATCATCTGGGTGTCGATGCGCAGCACCGGGTTCAGGGTCATCATCGGATCCTGAAAGATCATCGCGATCCGCTTGCCGCGCAGACGGCGCATCGCCTCGGCCGGCAGCCCGACCAGTTCCTGACCGTCGAACAGGATCGATCCGCCGGCCACCCGGCCCGGCGCATCCACCAGACCCATGATGGAAAAGCCGGTCACCGACTTGCCGGACCCGCTTTCGCCGACGATGCCCAGCACCTCGCCGCGCTTGATCGAGAAGCTGATGCCGTTGACCGACTTGATCGGCCCGGCGGAGCTGTCGAACCGGGTTTCCAGGTCGGTGACGGAGAGAAGAGAGTCAGCCATGGTGACGCAACCTCGGGTTCAGGACGTCGCGCAACCGGTCTCCGACCAGATTGATGGCGACGATGGTGATCACCAGGGCCACGCCGGGAAAAACGCTGATCCAGTACCGGCCCGACAGCAGATAGTCGAAGCCGTTGGAGATCAGCAGCCCGAGCGACGGCTCGGTCAACGGCATGCCGATGCCCAGAAAGCTCAGCGTCGCCTCCAGCGCGATGGCGTTGGCGACCTGCACCGTCGCCACGACGATCAGCGGCGGCAGGCAGTTGGGCAACAGGTGGCGAAAGACGATCCGGCTGCTCGAAATCGCCAGACAGCGTGCGGCTTCGATGTATTCCTTGCTGCGCTCGACCAGGGCGGCGGATCGTGCGGTTCGGGCGTAGTAGGCCCACTGCGCCAGCACCAGCGCCATGATCACCTTGTCCGCCCCACGGCCCAGAATGGCCAGGATCATGAGCGCGACCAGGATCGCCGGAAAACTGAGCTGCAAATCGACGATTCGCATCGTGATCGCGTCGACGCGGCCGCCCTTGTAGGCCGCCGTGATCCCCACGGCGAGGCCGATGGTCATGGCAATGACGCCGCTGAACACCCCGACCATGAGCGAGATCCTCAGGCCGTAGATGATCGCCGACAGCATGTCCCGGCCCTGTCCGTCGGTGCCCAGAACATAGGTATTCTCGATCAGGCCTTCCGATTGCTCGGCCTGGATGGTGATCTCGAACGGCTCGGCAAACCCGTCGGGACTGACAATCTCGAAACTCGTCAGATCCTCCGGATCCATGATCCAGAAACTTCGAAACGGATGCTGTTCGCCGACGCTCGCCTCGGCGCCGTCGGGCAGGCCCAGCAGGCGCAACTCGTCGGCCAGCGTTTCCAGCCCCTCTTGCGGCATCACATCCAGCGTCAGCGCGATCCTGTCGTCGGCGACCTGCTCCCACCGGGTGGTGACTTCGGTGAACGGCGCGTCGCCGGACAATTCGGCCACTGTTTCACCGCCGCCCGCGGCCGGATCGATGGAGAAAGTCAGATCCTGCTCGGCGGGCGGCGCCCGGCCCGACGCACCGGGGGCGAGCCGGCTGTGCTCGATCCGGATCTCGTTCAGATCGTAGGGGTTCTGGGGCGTGATCAAAGGCGCCAGTATCGCCGCCACAACGATGATCGTCAGCATTATCAGGCCGATCACCGCCGTGGGACGGCGCAGGAAATCGACCACGATACGCATGAAGGGGGTGTCACGCCACCGGACCTTTGCCGGTGGTGGCACGGCTCGTGAGCCCGACGGGGCGGACAATCCGCCGCCTCGGCCCGATGCGGTATCCGCCGTCATGTGCCGACATCCTCCAGACGAACGCGGGGGTCGAACACCGAATAAAGGATGTCGACGATCAGGTTGATGGTGATGAACATCAGGACGATCACGATCAGGTACGAGACGATCACCGGCCGATCAAGAACGAAGATGCTGTCGATGATCAGCTTGCCGACGCCCGGCCAGGCGAACACCGTTTCGGTGACGACGGCGAACGCGATCAGCGAGCCAAATTCCAGCCCGATCACCGTCACCAGCGGAATCATGATCACCTTGAGCACGTGAATGCCGATGATGCGGCTTTCGCGCAGGCCCTTGGCCCGGGCAAACTTGACGAAATCGAGATTGATCGCCTCGCGGACGCTGGCGCGGGTCAGTCGAATGATCAGCGATGTCTTGAACAGCGCCAGATTGACCGCCGGCAATATCAGATGCTGCCAGCCATCCAGCGAGAACAGGCTGGACCGGAATCCCATGAATTCTCCCGGCACGCCGCGACCACCGGCCGGGAACCATCCCAGTAGAACCGCGAACAACAGGATCAGCATCAGGCCCTGCCAGAAATTCGGCAGACTGAAGCCGAAGATCGACCCAACCATGATCGAGCGTCCGGCCACGCTTTCCGGTTTCAGTCCGGCCCACAGACCGAGCGGCACGCCGATGAATACGGACATCATCAGTGCGGCCAGCGCCAGTTCCAGGGTCGCCGGCAACCGGTTTAGCACCAGGGTCAGGGCCGGTTCATTGAACACGAAGGATCGGCCGAGATCGCCCTGCAGCAATCCGCCGATGAACGAGAAATATTGCGCCGGCAGCGACCGGTCCAGCCCGAGGCTGACGATCGCACGCTGACGCTCGGCTTCACTGGCGTCCGGCGCGATCAGAATGTCGATCGGGTTGCCGATGGCGTAGACGCCGACAAACACGATGACCGTCATCGCAGCCAGAACCAGAAGGCTCTGCAGCAACCGGCGGATGATAAAGACTGTCATGGCGCATGATCCGGATGAAGCGGCGCGGCGAAGGCCGCGGCCGCTTCGTGAAACGGACTTAGCCTTGCAGTGTGCCGCCGGTGCCTCCGACGCCCCCCGCAAGGGGCAGCCGGAACCACGACGGCGGCGACAAAGCTTCAGTCGGCGGACTTATCGGTCAGCGCGGCTCACTCAGCCGGGCTGACACTGGTCGCGAGCGTGTACTCGTCGGTACGCGGCTCGTAAACCAGACCGTCGCGGGTTCCCCACGTATTGACCTGGAAGTGGGTCGGGATCAGGCCGACTTCCTCCATGGCGATTTCCGTTGCTTCGGCAAGCAACCTGGCCCGCTCGTCGTCATCGACGGTCACCAGCGCCTCACGCAGCAGGGAGTCCATTTCCTCGCTGGAATACCGGCCGCGGTTGGTCGAACCGAAACCGGAATCCGGATCATGGGTGGCCAGCAGCGCGCGCAGCGGCGACGACGCCTCACCCGATCCGGCGCCCCAGCCGACCAGCATCACCGAGAATTCCAGATTTGACGCGCGGCCGAAATAGACCGAAACCGGAATGGCATCGACCGACGTGTCGATTCCAAGCCTTGTCCACATCTGGGCGACGGCCTGAAGCACGGCCTCGTCGTTGATATACCGTCCGGACGGTCCGTGAACGGTCATCTGGAAGCCGTCGCCATAGCCGGCTTCTTCCAGCAGTTCGCGCGCACGATCCGGGTCGTATTCCGGCACCTCGATATTGTCGGAAACACCGAAGAAACCGTCGGGCAGAAGCTGACCGGCCGGGATGGCCACGCCTTCCATGACTTCCTCGACGATCGCCTCGCGGTCGATGCCGATGGACAGGGCCTGGCGAACCCGGACGTCCTGCAGCGGGTTGTCGATCTCACCGCCATCGGGACCCTGGATATGCGGCGTCACATCGCGGTCGCTGTCCAGGTGGATATAGATGACGCGGTTGGAAATACCCTGATAGAGATTGACGCCCTCGGTCTCGCGCATCGATTCGATATCGGCGGTCGGCACGGCCTCGACGACGTCGACATCACCGGCGAGCAGCGCGGCGACGCGTGACGATGCGCTTGTGATCGGCCGGAACGTCACTGTGTCCCATTCCGGCGCGTCGCCCCAATAGTCCTCGTTGGCTTCCATGACGACGCTGTCGCCGGGCGTGTAGTCAACGAACTTGTAAGGGCCGGTTCCGATCGCCGCTTCGCCGCTGTTGTAATCTTCGGTCGCGGCGCCTTCGCCGTGTGCTTCACTGACGATATAGACGGTCGAAAGATTGTTCGCCATCAACGGCGCGGGTTCTTCGGTGTGAAAGCGGACGGTATGATCGTCGACGATCTCGACCTCGGCGATTTCACCCAGATAGGTGGCAAAGCTGGACGGGCTGTTGGGCACGTTCTGGGCACGCTCGACGGTAAAGGCGACGTCGGCGGCAGTGAACTCCGACCCGTCGTGCCAGGTGACGCCTTCGCGCAGTTCGAATTCCCAGACCAGCGGATCGTCCGTCGGACCCCAATCGGTCGCCAGCCCGGGCGTCAGTCCCTGATTCTCATCCTGCAGGACCAGCGGCTCGTAGATGTGCCGGGTGATCGCGTTGTTGGGCCCGAGATTGTGGAAATGCGGATCCATCGCGCTCGGCTCGGAGGCCAGCGCAATCGTCAGATCTTCGGCCATGGCGGCACTGCCGCCCATCATTGCGCTTCCGGCCACGGCGGCCAGGAGAGTTCTCTTCAACATTTTGCTTCCCCCTGTTCCGGGCGGCAACGACCGGTGTGGTCGTGCCGCCACTGGTAGGTCGATGTCGTATTTGACTTATCGCAGACCGATAACTTATTATCGGATTAAGTTAGTATGAACATGAAGCTCTGCGCGCGTCAACCACAGTGAGCCAACCGATGCCACGCTTCAATGCGGACGTGCCGAATCCTGACGATCCTTCGGACATGGCGGCGTCGGAGGGCGAACCGGGGGAAGCCACTGACAAGGTTGCGGGGAAAGAGGATCGGCTTTTCATCGCGGCCCTGGCGCGCGGTTTGAAGGTATTGGAGACGTTTCCCGATGGCTGGGCGCCCAAGAGCCTGAGCGAGATCGCGCGGGCCGCCGATATTCCGGTTCCCGCCGCGCAGCGGTCGGTGCATACGCTGACCAGGCTTGGCTATCTGACCAGGGACGAGCGGACGCGCCGGTACCGGTTGTCGCCCAAGGCGCTTGACGGCACCTATCATTTCCTGACTTCCAGCCCCTTGTACGAGGCCGCGATCCCCGTCGTGGTCGCGCTGCGCGACGAGTGGCGCGAAACGGTCAATATCTCGCTTCTGCACGGGCCGCATGCTGTCGTGCTGATCCGCATGCCCGGCGCGCGCCGGATCAATCCGTCATCGCTGATCGGGCGGCGCATGTGGGCGCACGGCACGTCGACCGGCCTCGCCATGCTCTCGCGCCTGCCGGTCGCCGAACGCCGCCAGAAACTGACTGACGGGCCGCTGGAGGCCATGACCCCGAACACGATCACCGATCCGGAACGACTGCTGGTCCGGCTGGAGACGATCAGGGAACAGGGATACGCCCTCGTCGATGAAGAAGCCTCGCCCGGCGAACTGTCGGTTGCCGCGCCGATCATCGACGGCAACGGCACGCCCGTCGCCGCCATTGGCGTGACCACTTCTACCGCACATTGGACAGCGAACGAAGCCGCCGACAGCCTGGGACCTGCCGTGATCCGGGCGGCGCGGGCCATTACCGACGCCCTCAAGGGCTGGCAGCCCTGGTAGCGAGGCGTCGGCAAACCGCCGGTTTATCTCTCGCCCATCGCGTCCTGAATCGTTCTGACAATGGGCGCGAAGAAATAGGTAATGATCCGTCTTTCGTCTGTTGTGACATCGACCGTGGCAGTCATCCCGGGACGCAGCGAGAAGGTGTCGTTGCCGACCTGAAGAACATTGGCCTCTGGAGTGATTTGAACGACGTATCCCCACCGCCCTTCGCTGACCTCGGTCGAATCGGCGGCGATATCAGACACTTCGCCCCTCACGAAACCGAACCGTTCCGAGGGGTAGGCACTCATACCCAGGTTGGCGCGTTGCCCCACTTCCATGAAGCCTATGTCCTGGTTCGTGAACTGACCCTCGAATTCGATCTGGACTTCGGTCGGAACGATGCGCAGCAATTCATCACCGGCCTCGGCAACGCCGCCAATGGTGTAAACACCGAGTCGATCGACGATCCCGGAAACCGGCGCGGTCAATGTCGACACGTTGACCCGTCGCTCCAGGGCAAGCGCCTCCTCGGTCAGGGTCGACAATCTGGCCTCGATCTGAGTGATGCGCCCAAGGTGGTCGCTGCGCAACTCGGTCACAAGGCGGCGCCGCTCGGCTTCAAGGGCAACACGCTCGGCGGCTTGCCGATCCAGTTCACGCAGATTGATGTCCCGGTCCTTTTCCATATCGGTGAAGGCTTGTTGCACATCAAGAAAGTCGGTGCGGCTGGTGGCGCCTCGCTCCAGAAGATGTTCGGCTGTTCGCAACCTGTCGCCCTGGGTTTCCAGCGCGGCATCGATACGCGCAATGCTGGCGCGCGTTACTTCCTCTGCCCGGCGGCTCGATTCCTCGCGCGCATCGATTTGAGCGATTGAACTTTGCAAATCCAGGATTTCAGCTTCCAGCAGGTTACTTTGCTCAGTCGCGTACGGATGACCACTCAGATTGGCGGGCAAATCAAACAGTGCCTGGCTCTCTTCGACCAAAGTCTCTGCCCGCAGATCAAGGGTGATCAACGCTCGAACAAGCGCACCGACTCTCGCCCTTTCGATAAGCAATCGTTGCTGCTCGGCAATGTTCGTCCGTAGATCGGAAACCGCCGACGTTGCATCCAGTTCAATCAGGACGTCACCCTGCGCGACGGCATCGCCGTTGCGAACATGAATCGCCTCGATGCGGCCCGAGAATTCAGGCTGCACGACCTGAACCCTGCTGACGGGAACGACCCGCCCCTCCCCGCGAGCGACAACCTCGACCTTGAAGATGATCGACATCAGCACAATCGTGGCGAAGACGAGAATCGTAAACAGGATCGATGCATGCAGCGTCGGCGATCGAAGGTCAATTGGCCGCGAATGAACGCTCATCGCAAGGCCTCGAAATCGACCACCTGATCAGGATTGGCGAAAACCGCGGGGCTATGCGTGATGACGATCAGCGTGGCTTCCTGCTTCAGTTCTTCAAGCGTGGCCGCCATGCGTTTCTGCGCCGAACTGTCGAGCGCGCTTGTCGGCTCATCAAGGATGAGGACCTTGGGTCTGACGATCAACGACCGCGCGATCGCGACGCGCTGCCGTTGACCGCCCGACAGGGCCGATCCTCGCTCACCGACGGGCGTCTCCAACCCCATCGGCAATTGCGCGATCAGGTCTTCCGCCGCCGATATGCGCAAGGCGCGGGCTAGTTCAGCGTCATCGGCACCATCATCGCCCAGGATAAGGTTTTCCCGCAGGGTGCCCGAGAAGAGATACGGCTCCTGAGGGACGTAGGCGATTTTCGAGCGAACGTCGTGGGGGTCGTAGTCTGCGATATCCTCGCCGCCCAACAGGACCGCACCCCTGTCCGGCACGTCGATTCCGGTTGCCAACCGTCCGAAGGTCGATTTTCCAACGCCGGACGGTCCGACGACAAGGGTCACCGTGTTTGGGGCGGCCAGGAAGTTGAAGTTCTGCAGAATGGGAACCGATGGATCATAGCCGAAATCCACCTGCCTGAACTCCAGCCGGTTTTCGACCTGGGGCGCCAGTTTGGGAAGCGCATCGAACGGCTCCATCGGCGAATTGACAACATCGCCCAACCGCTGGCGCGAAACGCGGACATTCTGCCAGCTTTCCCAGAGCGCCGCAAAATTCTCGATCGGTCCGGTAACCTTCTGCGCCAGCAGATGAAACGCGATCATTTCACCCAGCGTCATCTCGCCGGCAAAGACAAGCTGCGACCCGAAATAGATGATGCTGATGGTGATGGCCTGCTCGATCGCGAATAGAAGCTTGTTGCTCCAGATCTGCAGCACCTCGACACGATAGCCGGCATTCAGATTTGCATGCAGGGTCTGGTCAAGCCGGTTGAGCATCTCACCCTCGGCGCTCATCGCCTTGACGGCGGCAATACCCGAGATGTTTTCCACCATCTGGGTCTGATGCTGCGCCCCGGCGTCGAACTGGGCGCGCAGTCGGCGGCGCAGGAAGGGGCCGAAGCCGAAATAGATCAGGAACTGGATCGGCAAGGCGGCCAGAATGATCAGGGTCAGCGTCGTGGACAGCATGAACAGGACAGCGATGTAAATGACCACGAAGACCAGGTCGAGCAATACGCCGGTCGTCGTTCCGATCAGGAAATTCCGGATCGTATCCGTCTCGCTGATGCGCGCGATTGTTTCGCCCACTGTCCATCTGCGAAAATAGTGGAAGGGCAGTTTGAACAGATGGTCGAATATGCGCGCCCCGAACTCGCGGGTCACCCGGTTCGCGGTCAGCACGCCAAGCAGTTCCGACAGCACCTGGAAGCCGACCTGGAACAGGCTGACAGCCGCGAAAATCGCCACGATCGCGATCAGCGACGCTTCCCGCTCGAACGGCAGAATACGGTCGATGACGACCTGAAAGATGAATGGCTCCACCAAGCCCAGAAGGCGCAGGCATATGGCGAGAAAGATTAACTCCAGGTAGAATGGAGTGAACTTCCACAGCGTTTTGCCGAACCAGGAGAGCGGAATCTCGCCAACATTTTCTATATTTCTATTTTCTTTATTCGCCATCTTTCCATTTATGCCTTACCATGGCAATAACTATATTTTTCTATTATCATAACAATAATGATTCTTGGTAACTGCACTACCTGCTAATTACAGGCCTACTATTTTTGACGCAGAAAACAATTAATAGTCGAAAAGTTATCAATCTTTTTTTATTGATAATTTCAATTAAATTATAAAACAATACGGCCAAAATGGTCGTTATAATAATCATCAAGAACCTGTTGTTTGGATGGAAATCCATAAGATATTGAGTAATAGGTAGTGAAATTCCAGTTATAATAGCCAGAATCAAGTTTCTCTTCCAGTTCTTCATCATGTTACGCACGATAATCTCTTCCAAGCGGGTATAAAAATAAATCGCCCCGGCCCACGATACGGCAGGCCAGGGCGGCTAGGTCACTATTACCAAAAGCAAGTAGCAGAGTAAGCAGCGGTAGCGGCGACAGCAGTGACACCGGCGCCCTTCGCTGTTCCAGCGGGACCGCCAACGACAGCACCACCAACACCTCCATGCACGCCGCCACCGACGGCAGCTTGGCTAGCACTATACACCGAGCAGTTGCCAGTATTGACACCCAACGCTCCACCCGCCGTCGTGTAATTGTGCATACTAGTCCTCCTCGTAGCCCTCCGCTCCTGCTCACGCGCAGGGCCGCTGAACGGGCTACCGCCGCCATCCCCACCTAACTACCAGTGCTGAAAGGATCAACCATCGCACTCACGATCACATTTCACATTTTTACATATCTTCATGTCATCATACTTCACCGACATTTTATTTTACTACTTTTCATCTGTTCTGTATTTTTAATAATAAATAGAATACGATTCCAAGAAAAATGAATATAATTATTGAAGCAGTGTCTGATATATTAAATATAGATAGCGCTGCCCCAACACTAACTGATACGACAATTAAAATAATAGTAATAATAAGGTTTGACAATAATCCTCTCCTTTTATGTCGCTGCCCACCACAATGGCGGGCAGCCTTTAACTTAAAACAACGGCAGATTCTTTAACTAGTGCACTGCCACACAATAACTCCTGCGCCAACAGCGGATGCTGCTTTTACACCCGCGTGCGGGACAAAAGAAGCACCCATTGCGGCCGACGTTGCCACTCCACAAGCAGCGGCTTTCGAAATGCCGATCCCTCCACCGGCTGGGAATGCCCCTGACCTACCTGAGCGATTGCGGCGCTCCTGCTCACGCGCAGGGCCGCTGAGCGAGCTACCGCCGCCGCCGCCGCCGAAGCTGACGGTACCGAAGGGATCATCCATCGCGTTCACGATAGCCTGGGACATGCTTCGTCTTCCTTCTTGTTGCCGCGCGGTTGTGTTACGGTCGCGGCGTTGCTGTGTGCCGAGCTCTCTTTATTCGCGAATCCAAAATTTTAAATATATTATTATATATTACTATTGTTTTTTCAAATATAACAAGTAGTTTACCATAAATATAAATAACATGGATACCACAAATCCAGATCTAGTAAATCCTTCTATTACAAAAATTACTTTTAATGACAAAGCGAATAATACCCAACATTCTTTACGTTTCGCAATCATTGAACCGACAATCGCGCCAACAAAAGCTACTATCGCGACACCCCAATTATCCCAGAAATCCATGGGTTCTTTTTCCCAGTCGCTTGTGGCGGCAAAAAAAACACTTACGCCATATATTGAATTCGATTATTTGACGAGATAAGACGCGAAAGTCCTAACGGCTGCTCCGGCACCAACCTGAAGGCCAAAAGCTGCACTAGTCGCTATCCCCGCAACGGCGGTTTTTCTCATGAGGTAATTGTTGGCGCTACATTGGGCGCTCCGAATGTTACAGGTTTATTCGCCATTCCGGTCTTGCCCGTAACCCTGCGCTCCTGCTCACGAGCAGGGCAGCCGAGCGCGCTACCCCCACCACCACCGCCACCGCCGAAGCTGACGGCGCCGAAGAGATCATCCAGCGCATGCACCTGATGAAACCAGCCTGCCGGTTGCAGCATCAATTGCCCTGGCTCCAGCGTCACCGAGATGCACTTCGCGTCGCGCGCCTTGGGATACAGGTCATAATTCGGCGCTTCGGGCTTGAACCAGCAGGGCTGATAAAGGTTGTAGCTCTTCATCGGGTAAATGAGTTCCGCCTGATCCGCCGAATAGAGGTCCAGCCTTTTGCGCCCGATCACCTGTAACAGAAACCCGGTCAATGGGTCCCGGTGCAAACTGGATGTCGGAATATGCGTCGGTACCGCCCCCAAGCTTCGGTTCTGCAGGTGGGAATGCATGTAATTGACCTGCTCGACGGTTCGGAATGCATAGCGGGATTGGCCACAGCCTCCCGACCCGGTAGGTGGCAATAACGTCCTGGAGGCAGTCATTATCGACCGCGTGAAGCTCAATCCAGTTAGATGTCGAATGCTTTGTCGTAACCATAATACCAGAACAGATTAGTTGCATAATTTTTCATGGTACTAGCACAGGTTGATCATTTAGCGGGTCGAATTGTGGTGGTCAAGCAGGATTTGGGGCTTGGCATCGTGACGTTCTGGCAACTGATGGTTCCGGATATGCCGAAAGCCATTGATCCGGGCACAAAAGCTTTCCCGCCCGCTGCCTTGGCGGGACTGGGGCTCTGGCGCCATTACCGTGGCGCTCAGGGGCTGGCAGCCCTGATAGCGAGGCGCCTGCGCCTCGACAAGAAACCTCAGCACTGGTTCGCGCTGACTTTCCTTGTCGAAAATTAATGAATTAACCTCTGAATGACGGCCATAATTCTTAAGGCAATTACGTTCGCACTGTTGACCAAAAATTTAAAAATATCGCGATTTTATATTTCGTTTTTATATCATGACATGACTTTGTCTCGACATATATTATCAATGGGCGTATATATACGTTAATTCGCTGCACCAAGTAGCGTTTTTAATCACAGGAATTTGGGGCACTGAAATGAACATCAAAGACACTATGGAAGCTGCGAAACCCATCATCGGCGGCGCCATTGGCGGCGCGGTGGTCGTCCTGGCCGTTGCCTTTGCCGGTGGGTTTGTCGTCACAACAAGCACGATGAATGAAACCGTCCGCGAAGCGCGGGTCATGACGCTGGCGGAGGTCTGCGTGGGCCGGGCAAACGAGTATTGGCTGGCGGAAGGCAACACGGCAGAAGGCCTCAGCGGCTGGCGCAACGAGGATCGCGCCGAGCTTGCCGAGCAATTCCTGCCGGCCGGCATCGACGCCGATCTGCACGAGGACATCACCGACACATGCGGCAGAATGCTCCGCACTTGATAGCCTGAAAATAACAAGCCGTTTCGAGCGCCGGCGCCCCGGAAGGGACGCCGGCGTTTTTGCGTCGCCCGGCAATGAGGCCCGGCGATGATCATTGTCGGGGATGCCCCCTGCCGGTTATACCGATGGCCTACCGACGGCATGGCCGTCACCGGCGAAGGATTGCGAAGAATGGACACGACCGACACCGTCACGACACTGGCCGACGCCATTCTGGATGCACGGCGTACCGGTCGCCGCATCCCTTCTTCGGCGGTGACGGATGCCGAGCCGAGCGTGGCCGAGGCCTATGCGATCCAGGCCCGGGTACTGGCCGGGATCGGACCGGCAGGCGGCTTCAAGGCTGGCCGGACGTCCCCCGACGACCATCCGTCGGTCGCGCCAATTCCGCAATCGATGATCCGCAGGAACGGCGCGACATTCACAGCGAACGAACTGGGCGCGTGCGGGATCGAGCTGGAAGTCGGCTTTCTGATCGACCGGCCGCTGCCATCGGCTGATTCATCCGATTTCGAGAAACGGCTTCGGGACTGCGTCCGGCCCTGCCCGGCACTCGAAGTCGTCGACAGCCGGTTCGAGACGTTCACCAAAACGCCGCCAGGGCTGAAACTCGCCGATAATCAACTCGGAGCCGGCGCGGTCATCGGCGAGCCGGTGGACGACTGGCGTCCGGAAGATCTGTGCGAACCGTCGGTCACCCTCGCCTTCGACGGCAAAACGATCGTGGAAGGGCCGCGCCCCGTGCCGGGCGGCAGCGCCTTCGGCACTCTGGCCGGATTCATCCAGGCCGCCGCGTTGCACAAATACACCATCCGCCCCGGCCAGATCGTCATCACCGGATCGTTGAGCGGCATGGACTTCATCGAACCCGGCACGCGGGTCGAAGGCAGCATCGCCGGCCTGGGAACCGTGACCCTGACTTTCGCGCCCGGCTGACCGCTCGGCCGAACCGATGTTCACAGCACGAGCGGTTCCCGCACCAGAACGATGCCAAAGCGATCGCAGACCGCAGCAACGATTCTGTCGGCCAGCGCCATGACATCGGAAAAGGCCGCGCCGCCATGGTTGACCAGCACCAGAGCGTGGCGGTCGAACACGCCGACGGGACCACTTCGGGCACCCTTGAAGCCGCATCGATCGATCAACCACGCCGCCGACAGCTTGACCCGGCCGTCGGCCTGCCGGTGGCCGGAGATATCGGGCCACTGCGCGACCAGGCGGTCGAACGCCGCGGCATCGACCACCGGGTTCTGGAAGAAGCTGCCGGCATTGCCGAGGACGGCGGGGTCGGGAAGCTTGGAACGTCTGACCGCCACTACAGCGTCGAAAATCTCCCGCGGCGACGGGTCGTCCGCGCCACCGCCGGCAAAGCGCGCCCGCAGATCCGCATAGGTCGTGACCGGCTGCCACGGACGGGGCAAGCGGACTCTTACCGCTGTCACGACATATCTGTCGGGCTGGTGCTTGAACACGCTGTCGCGATAGGCAAAGCGGCATTCGGCGTGATCCATTCGGACGAAGTCGCCGGTTTCTCGATCATAGGCGCGCAGAGAATCGAACCGGTCCGCCAGTTCAACGCCATAGGCACCGATATTCTGCACCGGCGCCGCGCCGACGGTACCGGGAATCAGGGCCAGATTCTCCAGCCCCGGATATCCGGCCGCGACCGTCCAGCCGACGAAATCGTGCCAATCCTCGCCTGCAGCGGCCTCGACGATCCAGGCATCGGGCCGTTCATCGATCAGGCGGCGTCCCCGCACGCGCATCAACACCGTCAAGCCGTCATAGCGCTCCCTAAGGATCACGTTGCTGCCGCCGCCGATCACGCGCCGATCGAGGCCGCCATGGACCGGATCCGTCAGCACCGCCGCCAGCGCGTCTTCGCTGTCGACAGCGACGGCATAACGGCTGGTCGCGCGCAGGCCGAAGGTATTGCAGCCGTCGAGACGAAAATCCTCTGTCACGGAAGGCAATTCGGTCGGCCCTTTGCGGGGCGTCGGCGGCCTGGAGGCGTGCTCACTCATGATGTCCCTGATAAGCCGCCTTCATGGCCGGGCGCAAGGGCATCTGCCGCATCGGCCCGCACATTAACCAATGATGTCTTGACCGCCACGACCATTCCGACTCTAATGAATTTCGCACTTACCAAGAGTAGCGATTTCGACTGTCACTGTCCTTCTGCTGGCGGAACCCTTTTCGATGCCCCCATTCGGCGTCGATCAATGCGTGTTGTCCAGCAACAGGCCACTCGACATTAAATAAAAATCACATTCGGAGGAAACTTCCATGCGTTCAGCCTTGATACTCTCTACTGCGCTCGTCATCGTTGCGGCTCCGGCTTTTGCGCAATCGGTGGAACGGGTTACATTCGACTCAGAGACCCTGGATCGCGAGTTCAGCTATACTGTCTATCTTCCCGAAGGATACGAGAGCGGCGACCTGGACTATTCCGTTCTATACCTGCTTCACGGCGCCAACGGCAACGAGCAGAACTGGGTCACCAGCGGCCGCGTCGTTCCCACGCTGAACGAATTGATCGATGAAGGCACCCTGCCGCCGATGATCGTCGTCATGCCGGGCGGCGGCAACAACTGGTGGGCGGACGGCAATGACGAGATGATGCAGACCGCCTTCTTCGACGATCTCATCCCCCATGTCGAGGACACCTATCAGGCGATCACCGAGCGGGAGGGCCGCATGGTGGCCGGGCTGTCCGCCGGCGGCTTCGGTACGGTCAACTACGTGCTGCAGTTTCCGGATATGTTCATCGCATCCGCAGCCCTCAGCCCGGCGGTTTACGATCCGACGCCGCCAAGCCACTCCTCGGCCCACCGGTCGGTCGTCTTCCAGACCGATGGTTCCTTCGATCAGGAAGTCTGGGACAGCCTGAACTGGCCGACCTTCATCGACGACTATCTGGAACAGGATACCGTCGTCCCGATGTATATCAATTCCGGCGACCACGACACGTTCGATATCGCATATCACGCTGCCGTTTTCTATCAGGCGATGCGCGAACATCAACCCGGCGCCGTGGAATATCGTGTGGTCGACGGCGACCATGAATGGCATGTCTGGCGCGACTCGATCGGTGACGCCATGGTCTATATGACCCAATACGCCAGCTGGCCCCGCGCCAACTGACCGGGATCGGGATCGGCGATGCAAGGCCGATCCCCTCCTCACCGCTCCGGCGGCGCGGAAGCGCCGTCCGGGGTAGGGTATTCTTTGCGGCATTCCTTGTCCCCTACCCCCTTCCCGGCAGCGGGTCACCCTTCCCGGACCGGGATGCGGTTGCTGGCCTTGACTTCCTCCATCACCACATAGGTATTCGTCGACCGCACCCCCGGCAGCGAGACCAGCACTCCCCCGAGCAACGCGCGATACTCATCCATGTCGCGGATCCGGATCTTGAGCAGGTAATCATAGACACCGGCCATCATGAAGCACTCCATGATTTCGGGTATCTCGGCAACACGCCGCTGAAACCGTTCGAAGACCTCATTGCTCGTCTTCTCCAGACGGACCTCGACGACGACGGTCAGGCCGGCATCCATCAAGCGGGGGTCAAGTGTCGCGGTGTAGCCGGTAATGAATCCGTCACGCTCCAGGCGCCGGACGCGCTCCAGACATGGGGTGGGGCTGAGATTGACCCGGCGGGACAATTCGACGTTCGATATGCGCCCGTCGGCCTGCAGTTCCGTCAGGATCCGCCGGTCGATCGCATCCAGTTCCCGTACCATTCTTCTTAATTTCCTCCGTCCGAGACAGTTCGCCCGGATCTCAGCCTGAACCCCAACCCAGTGCCCGCCGCAAAAACGCGTCGGCGGCCAAGGGTGGCCGTCGAACGCGTGCCGGTCAAGCTGCCGCAGGGCGTGAAACCCGGAGAAGAAACCCGCAGAACATGCGCTCTTCGTCACTTGACGGCCTTGACCGGTGACCGCTTGCGGCAAGGGCGCCGGACCGTTACACCATCCTGCGCAGAAACGTGCGACCCCAATTCAGGACACCGCCCCCATGGCAGAGACCAGGATCGTCAAACCGCGGCCCGTGAGCGGCTTTCCGGAATGGCTGCCGGAGCAGAAGATCGTCGAGAATCGTCTGCTCGCGATTATCCGCGAGGAGTTCGAGCGGCACGGCTTTGCCCAGATCGAAACGCCGGCGGTCGAGAACCGGGAAATCCTGTCCGCAAAGGGGGTGGTCGACAAGGAAATCTATGGCTTGTCACGCCTCGCCGCCGCAGAGGGCGAAGATGCCTCCACCGATCTGGCGCTGCATTTCGATCTGACCGTTCCGCTCGCCCGCTATGTCGCCCAGCATTTCGGCAGCCTCACATTTCCATTCCGCCGCTACCAGATGCAAAAGGTCTGGCGCGGCGAGCGGCCACAGGCCGGACGCTTTCGCGAATTCTATCAGTGCGACATCGACATCGTCGGCAACGGATCGCTCAGCACGCTTAACGACGCCGAAATCCCGTGCGTCATCCATGCGATCTTCAGCCGGGCGGGAATCGGCGACTTCGTCATTCGCATGAACAACCGCAAGGTCCTGCAGGGCTTCATCCGTTCACTCGGCCTTGAAGATGCAAAACTGCCCGATGCCCTGCGGGTCATCGACGAACTGGAGAAAATCGGCGCCGAGGCGGTTGCCCGGCAACTCGGCGAGCGCACCGGACTGGACGGCCCGGCCGTCGACCGATTGCTTCGCTTCATCACCGAGGCGCCGGACCCCGCCGACCTGGCCTCGCTGTGCGACGATCCCCTCTTTCTGGAAGGGGCAAGGGATGTCGGCGAACTTTTCTCCGCGCTCGCCGATCTCGGCCTGCCGGAATCGGCCTATGTCTTCGACCCGTCGATCGCCCGCGGCCTCGACTACTATACCGGCACCGTCTATGAGACACGATTGGCGGCGCTGCCGGAGATCGGCAGCATCTGCTCCGGCGGCCGATACGACGATCTTGCCTCGACCTTTACGCGGCAGAGACTTCCCGGCGTCGGTATCTCCATCGGCCTGACCCGCATGCTCGCCCGGCTGTTCGATGCCGGCATCCTGAGAACCGGACCCCAGACACCGGCGCCGGTCCTGGTGACGGTGATGAACCGCGACTATCTGTCCGCATCGCTCGGTCTGGCGGCAACGCTGAGGAACGCCGGAATCGCCACCGAACTGTTCACCGAGCCGAAGAAGATCGGCGACCAGTTGAAATACGCGGCGAAGAAGGGGTTCGCGGTCGCCGTCATTGCCGGTGAGACCGAACTGGCCGAGGGGCGTGTGCAGGTCAAGGCGTTGGCCACTGGCGATCAGATGACGGTTCCGCGCGCCGATATGGCCGACCTCGTCGCGCGCATCATCGCGGGAGGTATTCAGGAGGGCAGCTAACCCGTAGCCGGTTTCTAAAAAAGGTTGCAATAAATCGATGCTTGCGCCTTAAAGGGTGTGGGAGCGAACCGTTCGCAGATTCTCATTCAATGCCGCAACGACGGCATGGCGAAAGAGGGCAGCCAGTCCATGACACTGACACCGATCCTCCAATCCACCCTCGCCATTCAACTTCACGTTTTGGCCGCCGCGATTGCGACAGTGCTGGGCATCATCCAGTTCGCCGGCATCAAGGGGACGATCGTCCACCGCATCCTCGGCTATGGCTGGGTGACGGCAATGGCCATCGTGGCGATCTCGAGTTTCTGGATATTCGAATTCCGGTTCATCGGGCTGTGGAGTCCGATCCATCTGCTGTCGATCGGCGTCCTGGTCGCTCTGCCTTTTGCCGTCCTGCATGCCCGACGGGGCCGAATCGATGACCACCGCTCGGCCATGATCTGGATGTTCGCCGGTGCGCTGGCTGTCGCGGGATTTTTCACCTTCCTGCCGGGCCGGATTATGCACGCGGTCCTGTTCGGCGGCTGACACTGCGGGCGGTATGACGGGGTGTTATGCAGGGGCGTTGTGCGGGGGCGTTCGAAGCCGGGCAGGAATGGCGTCTGGCGGGGTTCACACTCCGCCGCCGGACCCGTTTGACGGCTTGGTGGTGGAATTCTGCCAGAGGAACCGCAGCGTCTGCACCAGACCGGCATGGCCATCAGGCAGGCAACCGAAGAAACCGGCGTCAGCCTCGAGAACGGCCGGCATCGCCTTGTTGAGAATTTCCGCCCCCCGGTCTGACACCTGCAGCGACCGGGCCCGGCGATCGGCAACGCTGGATGCGCGGCGGATCATTCCCTCGCGCTCCAGCGCACGCACCACCTGGCTGGTCATCATCGCATCGGTTTTGCAGAACTGCGCCAACCGGGCCTGGCTGACATTGGCTTCGCGGGCTTCCAGCCACGCCAGTCCCGCCAGGAGAACAAACTGAACATGGGTCAGGCCATGACGCTCCAGCGCCGAGCGCAACCGCCTCTGCCATAAATTCGTCACCTGCCAGAGCAGAAATCCGGGGCTGTTTTCGGGCCTCAGCGTGCTCGCCAGCGTCGACCAGTCGATCTGTGGGTGCCGGCCGACGGGAACGCCGTCGGCGCAGGCGGAATCGGCCTCGGTCGTGGACCGGCCGCCGGTCGTCTTGCTGACGGCACCGACCGTGGTATCGTCGCTTTGGCGGAATAAACCATCACTCTCGGCAAGTGATTGATCCGACGCCATCTTCGAAGCGGTCTCATGGCCCATGTCGATTGCGTTCCCTCCGCCATCCAGGTGGCGCCGTGACGAAAGACCGCCCCGGTCGTTCCCGGCCGCTATTGAATCCCATTCGTAACGCGGGACCTTATTGGTTCATCTTAAGCGCGCATAGAGAAAAGTCAAGGTTATGCCGATGACGAAAAAGTAAGCCGAATCCGGCACATTAGCAGCATAGTCGACCATCATGCAGCCACACGCAACGGCGACGACGCCACCCAGACCCGAATCGGAAGCCAACCGGCGAAGTCACCATCGGCCTGCACGGCCGATGGTGACGTGAAATCGGTTGAAACCTCAATATCGCGCGCCGGCACGACCTCGTAGTCGGCCACATCGAGACTTGGCATTCGGCCAGCGATCATGGCCGCCATATATCTCAGCGCCGCCCACCGCCCGGCCTTCTTGAACAGACAGACCTGAAACGTCGCGTCCTCGGCCCGCGCCCGTGGTGCAAGGACGAATCGGCCGCCATAGAAATGCGTGTTGCAGATGACGGCCGACGCCACCGTTACGGGCGCGCCGCCGTCGAGCCCCACGCGGAGCGAAAGCGAGCATGGCTGCACGAGTCGACGGATCGCCGCCAGAGCGTAGGCGGCTTTGCCCATCCTGCTTTTCCAAGCGGGACTGACTGAAGCCACGACATCAGCATCGAACCCTGCGCCGACCATCGACATGAAGTGTCGACGATCCACGGTTCCCGCCGCCGACACACACTCGAAAATGCCGACGCGAACCTCGCGCACGGCACCGGTCACGATCCGCTCGACCGCCGTCTCGCACGACGTCAGGCCGAGTTCGGCCGCAAGAACATTGGCCGTACCCACGGGTAGAATTCCGAGCAATGGCACCGGCCGCCCGGCATCTGCGGCGCCCGTGGCCATGCCGTCGACGATCTCGGCAATGGTCCCATCGCCACCCGCCGCAATGATCAGCGACGCCCGGCCCACCGCATCCCGCGCCAGATCCGTGGCATGGCCCGGCCGTCCGGTTTCCAGGATCTCCACCGTCCCGATACTTTCGCGCAGACGGGCGACGGCCGCCATCAAACGGCGGCTGCGTTTCGGTCCGGCCCGGGGGTTGACGATAACCACGGCCCTCCCCCCGGGCCCTGCTGCCGCGCCCTCGACGGTCCCTTCGTCGGCCTCGTCCGGTGGGGCCGCAGCGCCCGATACTGCTCCCGAAACGGACCCAGGAGACGCTACCATTCATTCTCCGTGCTATGTGATGAATTTCCGACGAAATTGTTACAGAACATGGATGAAACGATTACAAAATCAAGAAGTTTTTCTGATATCGGTCAGAGATTTCGATCTTCAATTGCTCTGGCACTGCGTCAATGATAGTCGAATTCATAGAAAAACTTCACTCTTCGCTTCCAGCATCCGTCGAGACACGCACTCAAGAAGATCTGCCGGCGGTGAACACCTGAAGTAGGCGCGCATGACCGATATGGACCGCTTGCAGTTCCGGACGATATGGATTTCGGACACACATCTTGGAACACGTGCCTGCCAGGCCGATCTTTTGCTCGATTTTCTTCGCCGCACCGACTGCGATACGCTCTATCTCGTCGGCGATATCGTTGATGGCTGGCGGCTGAAGCGGTTCTGGTACTGGCCGCAGTCGCATAACGATGTCGTCCAGAAGATCCTTCGCAAGGCGCGCAAGGGCGTCAAGGTCGTCTTCCTGCCCGGCAATCACGACGAATTCGGCCGGCAGTTCCTGGGTCAGGCCTTTGGTGACATACATGTCGAAAATAGCGTGGTGCACCAGACGGCGGACGGCCGGCGACTATTGGTTATCCATGGCGATCAATTCGATGTCGTCGTGCGGCACGCCAAATGGCTCGCCCATCTGGGCGGGACGGCATACGAAATTCTGCTGCGACTCAACACTGGTCTCAATGTTCTGAGGCGCTCGCTTGGCTTCACCTACTGGTCTCTATCCGCATTTCTCAAGTACCGGACGAAGAAAGCCGTCGACTTTCTTGGCCGGTTCGAAGCCGCCCTGGCCGCGGAAGCTCACCGCCAGGGCGTCGACGGCATCATCTGCGGTCATGTTCACACCGCCGAGCACCGTTCGATCGAAGGCACGCTGTACTGCAACGACGGCGACTGGGTCGAAAGCTGCACCGCGCTGGTGGAGCACCATGACGGTTCTCTGGAGATCCTGCGCTGGGCCGAGCGTCCTGCGGCCGTAGGTGCTGTCGCCGCGGGTGTCTGCGGCGAACCTTCGGCGCCCGTCCGGAAAGTGGCCTGATCGTGCGCATCGTCATCGTAACCGACGCCTGGCATCCACAGATCAACGGTGTCGTCCGGACCCTTGAGACGACACGGTGCTGTCTTGTCGCGGAAGGCCATGACGTAACGATCATCGCGCCGGACGGCTTCCGGACCGTCGGGTGTCCGAGTTATCCCGAAATCCGGCTGTCGATCGCGACCCCGTCGGCCGTCGGCCGAATCATCAGGTCTGCCGGTGCCGATGCCATTCATATCGCAACCGAGGGGCCGCTGGGCTGGGCCGCCTGGCGCTACTGCCGCCGGGCGGGCCTGACCTTTACGACGTCGTATCATACGGCATTCCCGGAATATCTGTCCCTGCGCCTGCCGGTTCGGACCGCGTGGCTGTACGCCGTCCTGCGCCGTTTCCACGGCGCCGCGTCAAACACCATGGTCGCGACACCGACGATCGAAGCCCGCCTGCGCAAACAGGGGTTCGCCAACCTCGTTCGCTGGACTCGTGGCGTCGATGTGTCGCTGTTCAGACCGATCGACACAAACGACGACGCCTTGCAACCCTTTGCCGGCCTTCCCCGGCCGATCCATCTGAGTGTGGGCCGTGTGGCGCCGGAGAAGTCGGTCGAAGCGTTTGCTGCACTCGATCTGCCGGGATCCCGGGTCGTGATCGGCGATGGCCCCTCGCTGCCCAGATTCCGATCGGTTTTCCCGTCGGTCCATTGGCTGGGTGCCAGGCACGGCGCCGATCTGGCGCGCCATATTGCTGCTGCGGACGTCTTCGTCTTTCCCTCGCGTACGGACACGTTCGGGCTGGTGATGCTCGAAGCACTGGCGTGCGGCGTTCCCGTCGCCGCCAATCCGGTACCGGGACCGCTCGACCTGATCGGCCCTGACGGCCAGGGCGTCGGCGCGCTCGACACGGATCTGAAGACAGCGATCGCCCGCGCGCTCACCGCCGATCGGACGCGGTGCCGCCGGTTCGCAGAAGCTTTGTCCTGGGAGCGGGCGACACAGCAGTTCGTCGGCAATCTGCGCCCGGCGCCGGTCCTGGCAAACGCCGCATAGATCCCTGCGGCCCGAAGCGTCTGCGGATAGTGGATCTTGCCAGAACCACTGGCACATCGACCTGATGGTTTCATCGGCGCCGAAACTGATCTAATGTCCCACCGGCTCGAAATTCAGTCGGGAGACATCGGAATCCGTGCTCATGACAGCGACGTTCAGATTTGCCGGCGATACGACCGGGCGACGCCCGACAGCGGCACGCATACGCTTGTCTGAGTGAATGCTGTACGCCCTGTACCGCTGCCTGACCGACGCTGCCGGTCCGCTGGTGCCAATGCTGCTGAAACGGCGGCTCATGCGCGGCAAGGAGGACGAAACCCGGCTGGGGGAGCGCGTCGGCTTGCAGACGGCCAAGCGGCCGCCGGGCCGGCTGATCTGGGTGCACGGCGCCAGCGTCGGCGAAACCCTTGGCGCCCTTCCCCTGATCCAGCGGTTAATGCACGCCGACCCCCTGGCCAGCGTCATGGTGACCTCCGGCACGGTCACATCGGCGGATATGCTGATGCCCCGTCTGCCGGAGCAGGCGTTCCACTGCTACTTGCCGATCGATCGCCGGCGCTATGTTGAGCGCTTCCTGAACCACTGGCAGCCCGACGCCGTGGTCTGGATCGAAAGCGATCTCTGGCCGAACATGCTCGCCGCAATCCGCGAACGCTCGATTCCGGCCGTGCTGGTCAACGCCCGTGTTTCCGATACCACCGCCCGGCGCTGGCAGCGGGCCCCGCGATTCTTCGGCGCGATCATCGACGCGTTCGCCCTGATCTGTCCGGCAAGTACGGCCGACGCCGACGCGTTTGCCGCCATCGGACCGCTGCGGCTCGGTCCGACGGGCAATATCAAAACCTCTGCACCGGCGCAGCCGCCGCAGATGGCGACTCTCGAACCGCTGCGGTCCGCAGCCGGGAACCGCCCGATATGGATGGCTGCCAGCACCCATGACGGTGAGGAAACGATCGTGCTCGACGCCCATCGCCGCCTTCTTGACCGCCGCCCGGATATACTGCTGATTCTGATGCCTCGCCATCCGGTCCGGGCCGACGGGGTGCGCGATGCTGCCGCCACCAGCGGCATGGCCGTTGCCCAGCGCAGCCGCTCGGAGCCGATTGACGATACCATCTCCGTCTATCTGGCCGACACCATGGGCGAGATGTCGACGTTCCTTGCTCTGGCGCCGGTGACGTTTGTTGGCGGCTCGCTGGTGCCCATGGGAGGGCACAATCCGGTTGAGGCAGCCGATGCCGGCTCGGCGCTGGTGATGGGCCCCCATGACTGGGCGTTCGCAGATGTCGTCAGAGCGATCGAAGACGACGGCGGCCTTCGCCGTGTCACTTCGGCCGGGGAACTGGCCGATACGGTGGAACTGCTGCTTTCGGATCCAGCGCTGCGGGCGGCGCAGACTGCGGCTGCAGGCGAGATCGCACGGTCACTGAAGACCACCGTCGACCGGATCGCCGCCGCCGTGATGCCGGTACTGGGCGCGCCTGCCCCCGGGGAGTCTCAAGGGTCATGAGGCCGCCACCCTTCTGGTATGACCGGCGCGGTACCCTGGCCTGGCTGCTCGCCCCGCTCGGAGGCCTCTATACCCTGGCCGGCACGTGGCGCCGCGGACGCACCACCCCATGGCGCTGCGGCATACCGGTGCTGTGCGTGGGCAACGTCACCGCGGGCGGCACCGGCAAGACACCGGTCGCCATCGATCTGGCATGCCGGCTCGTGGCCCGGGGCGAAAGTCCGCATATTCTGGTGCGCGGCTACGGCGGCCGCACGAAGGGTCCTCACCGCGTCGATCCCGCGTCCGACACCGCAGAGGCGGTGGGGGATGAGGCGCTGCTGCTGGCGCGATCGGCCCCGGTCTGGGTCGGCGGCGATCGCGCCGCCTCGGCCCGCCACGCGTGCGAGGCAGGCGCCACGGCGATCGTGATGGATGACGGCTTTCAGAATTCCGGACTGGCCAAGGACTGCGCGCTGCTGGTGGTCGACGCGGCGGTCGGGATCGGCAATGGCCTGCCAATTCCTGCGGGGCCGCTGCGCGAATCCTGGGCTGTCGCGGCGCGCCGGGCCCAGGGGGTCGTGGTTATGGGCGCTGGCATACCGGATGATGGACGCCATGAGTTGCGCCATCCCGATCTGTCTCTCGTCAACGGTCCGGTCCTGTCGGCACGGCTGGTGCCCGATCCGGTACGGATTGCCGATGTCCGGGGAAGCCGGATCGTCGCGTTCGCCGGCATCGGGCGGCCGCACAAGTTCTTCGATTCCCTGCGCGCTGCGGGCGCCGAACTGGCCGAGGCGATACCGTTTCCGGACCACTACGCCTACAAGCCGCGCGACCTCCGGGCACTCGCCGACCTGGCAGACAGGCTGGATGCCCCGCTCTGGACCACCGAGAAAGACCATGTCCGGCTGCCATCGCCGATCCGCGATCGGGTGACGCCGCTTGCGGTCACGGTCGCCTGGGACGCCCCGGAATCGGTCGACCGATTGCTGAATGATTTGCTACAAGCCCGGGATACTGCCGGTCCGCCCGCCGGGGCGCATGGGGTGGATCCACAAAAGGACCGAGGCTAGTGGGCGTATCGCGCTTTCAGTATTACGTCGGCCACCGCGTCGAAGCCCTGGCGCTGGGCGCCGTCATGAAGCTGTTCGGCGCACTTCCGGCGCACCGTGCCTCGGCGCTGGGCGGCGCTGTCGGACGTTTGGCCGGACGGGTCATGGGGCGGGCCAATCGCATCGCCGAACGGAATCTGACGTTGTGCTTTCCGGAAATGCCGGCGGACGAGCGCCAGGCGCTGCGTCGGCGCATGTGGACACATTTCGGCCGCGTTCTGGCGGAAATGCCGCATACGCAGGAGCTTTGGCAGCACACCACAGAGAAAAGCGCGCTGGCCTCGCTGGACGACCTGCGGCACGCTCGGGATGGTGAAGCTTCCGCCGTTCCTCTGGTGATCGTCGGTGCGCATTACGGCAATTGGGAGATCGGCGGCTTCGGGGCCCAGGACGTGTTTCCACCCACCGGTGTCTTCTATCGGCCGCTCAATAACCGCTTCGCCGACGCCCTGCTCCAGCGGCTGCGGGGCGGTAGCGGTGTCGCGCAATTCGCCAAGGGCCGTGACGGCGGCCGTAGCGCCTTGCGGCATTTGCGCGCCGGAGGCACCCTGGCCGTGCTGATGGACCAGAAAATGCGCGAGGGAATCGATGCCCCGTTTTTCGGTCATCCGGCGCGGACACCCTATGCCGCCGTATTGTTTGCGCTGAAGACGGGCGCGCCCATCGTACCCATGGTCGTCCGCCGGATCGACGGCGCCCGTTTCGAGCTGGACGTGGCGCCGCGCATCGAAAACCCCCGTTCCGGAGACCGGGACGAGGATATCCGCCTGATCGTTACCGCCATCAATGCCCGGATCGAGGCATGGATCCGGCAGGCGCCGGAACAGTGGCTATGGATCCACCGGCGGTGGTCGATCGATTACGACGTGCGCAAGAAATGACGGCGCGCGAACTCACGTTCGCGGGCCGTCAACTCACCCGGCGCCGCTGCTGCCCTCCACCGGAAGACGGCAGTTCGATGTTGACCTCAAGGGTCGACATGCTGCCGCTGTTTTCGACCTGCACCGAGACCTTTTCCTCGTCGATTTCGATGTACCGGGCGATTACCGCAAGAATGTCCTTTTGCATCATCGGGATGAAGTCCTGACCGACCCGACCCGCCCGGTCATGGGCCAACAGGATCTGGAGCCGCTCCTTGGCCGTGTCGGCGCTGGCACGCGGCTTGGCGCGAAAAAAATCGAGAAGGCTCATTTCTAAGCGGACCTCCTCAGGAACCGTTGCAAGAGACTTTTCTTCTCGGTCTTGATGAATCGCTGTTCGATCGTCTCGCCCAGGAACCGGCCAACCACGTCCATATAGGCCTGGCCGGCACTGCTTTCCTTTTCGAGCACGACAGGCATACCGCTGTTCGACGCCTTGAGCACAGCCTGGCTTTCCGGCACGACACCGAGCAACGGAATCGCCAGGATCTCCAGGATGTCGTCGACGCGCAGCATGTCGCCACGATCGACGCGATCCGGATCATAGCGGGTGATCAGCAGGTGCTCCTTGACCGGGTCCTGGCCATCTTCGGCCCGCTTGGACCGCGAAGCGAGCATGCCGAGGATGCGGTCGGAATCGCGCACCGACGAGACTTCGGGATTCGTGACAACAATGGCTTCATCGGCAAAATAAAGGGCCATCAGGGCGCCCTTTTCGATGCCGGCCGGACTGTCGCACACGATATAGTCGAAATCTTTCTTCAACTCGTCCAGAACACGCTGCACGCCTTCCTTGCGCAGGGCGTCCTTGTCGCGCGTCTGGGACGTCGGCAGGATATAGAGATCCTCGATCCGCTTGTCTTTGACCAAGGCCTGATTCAGCCTCGCGTCACCATTGATCACATTGATGAAATCAAAGACGACGCGCCGCTCGCATCCCATGACCAGATCGAGATTACGCAGGCCGACATCGAAATCGATAACGACGGTCTTCTTGCCGCGCAACGCCAATCCGGCCGCAAACGCCGCGCTGGAAGTGGTTTTTCCGACCCCTCCTTTGCCCGATGTCATGACGATTACTTTTGCCAAAGATACCTCCGTTGCCCCATTTCGGGTTGGTGCGCCCCAAGCCGATCAAAGAAACCGTCAAATTTTCTCAAGTGGCATTACAACGAGAGCTTCGCCCTCAAGCCGGCATTGCACCGGCCGGCCAATAAGGTTCTCGGCGATATCATCTCGCACAAGCCAATAACCTGCAATAGATACAAGTTCCGGGTCGAAACTTTGACAGAATATTCGCGCGGTCGCGTCGCCGGTCACGCCGGCCAGGGCCCGCCCCCGTAGCGAGCCGTAGATGTGAATATGGCCGTCCGCCAGGATCTCCGCACCGCTGGAAACCGACGACATGGCAACCAGATCGCCCCCATTGGCGTAGATCTGGCGTCCCGACCGGATCGGCTCGACCACAAGTTTGGTCGGCGTCATCGATTCCGCCCCGGCGGTCTCGGGCTGCCCCCCGGCCGGGCTTCGGTTCTGGGCCCCTGCCTGGTCCTGCCCCCCTGCCTGGCCCTGGGCTGCTGCCGGCCGCCCCGCCGGTACCAGGCTAAGGCCAGCGGCAGCGGCCATGCGATTATGGCCGTCGGTGCCGTTCTGAACACCGACGGGTATCAGGTTGTGCTGCCTCAGTCGGCGCATGAACTCGGCAAAATTGAACGGCCGATCATTGGGCAGGGCGCCGATGTCGAGGACGACCGGGGCGTGGCGAAAGAAATCGGGCGCCTGCTCGATCTTGTCGAGCAACAGCGGAAAAAACGACTGGTCATCAGGCCGGTTTAGCCTGAGCACCATCATGGTAAACGCCCCGCCCAGCAGCCGGAAGGGCGGTTCGCTGTCATTTTCCGTTTGGGCCGGGGGCCGCTCGCGGCGCGGCGTCCCCCGCCTGTCCGGCGCTTGATCGCCACCTTGTGTCATGCAACGTCCATCGCGTGGGAGATCTGATTTCCGACGTGTAGCCGTTTCGCGGACTCAGGTAAATAGCGTGATGCAATCGTCACCGTTCAGCCACGGAAAACCGCCCATCGGACTCTGGACTTCCGACGCACGGGACTCCATCTCCGGTCATTGTGACCGCCCCGAAGTGGCGACTGGCGGAGCCGACCGCCAGAACACGAGAGCCAGTTTTCGGGGTCGGATTTTGGGACCAGACACCAGGGACCACCGACCATGATCGACCGCCGGGTTTTCCTGAAGGGAGCTTCCGCCTGCGCCGCATGGCCAGCCGCGCCTTTCCGGGCCGCTAGGGCGGCGACCGCTCCGGAAGACGGACTGGCCTCTGTTTTCGATCCCGCCGACGTGCTGGCGGAAGCTCGACGACGGGCAGCCGGCCGATACAGCCCGCGCCCGCGCCTCGAAGCCGCCGCGGAACTTGGCTATGACATTCACCGCAATATCCGTTTCCGATCGGAAGAAGCTCTCTGGCACGGCACCCAATCCCGGTTCGAGGTGCAGATGTTCCATCCCGGCCGCTTTTTTCCGGAACCGGTCGACATCGCGGCGGTCAACGGCGGCCACGTCGAAACCGTGCCTTTTTCACAGGACCAGTACGCATTCGAGGGGCCGGCATCGGACGCACGCGCGCGCCTGGCGGATGCCGAGCCAATTGGTCATGCCGGGATACGATATCACTATCCACTGAACGACCCCGATCGCCTCGCTGAGCTGGTCTCCTTTCTGGGGGCCAGCTATTTCCGAGGCCTGGGACAGGGAAGCCGTTACGGCCTGTCGGCACGGGGATTGGCTTTGGGCACGGGCAGCCCGGACGGTGAGGAATTTCCCTCCTTCGTCCAGTTCTGGCTGGAACGGCCGGAAGACGGGGCCAGCACCTGCCGCCTGCACGCACTGCTCGATGGCCCCAGCGTGACAGGCGCCTTCAGCTTCACCATGACGCCCGGCGACAATACCCATATGGATATCGAGGCCACGCTGATCCCGCGCCGCGACATTTCCGCAATCGGCATCGCACCTCTGACCAGCATGTATCTGTTCGGGCCGCTCGACCCGCCGCGCTTCCACGATTTCCGGCCCCGTGTCCATGATAGCCAGGGCCTTTGCCTGCATCTGAGCACTGGCGAACGGCTGTGGCGGCCGCTTGCCAATCCCGATGAAATATCCACAAGCGCCTTCAGGGCGTCATCGCTGCGCGGTTTCGGCCTGTCGCAACGCATGCGCGACTTTGCTGCTTACCAGGATCTGGGCGCCGACTATCATCTGCGCACCGGGGCGTGGATCGCGCCGGACGGCGATTGGGGCGCGGGATCGCTGCAACTGGTGGAACTGCCGGCGGCCGACGAAACGGTAGACAACATCGTTGCGTACTGGCGCCCGGACACGCCGCTGGCTGCCGGAGAGGAGCATAGCTGGCGATACCGCCTTTCCTGGGGCCTGGACCCGGAACCGACGGCGGCGAGCGCGATCACGATCGAAAGCCGCAGCAGCATCGGCGGAATTCCGGGCACCGACGACCATGGCACGGGAACGAAATTCGTCGTCGATTTCGGCGCAGCACCGAACGATGACGGGATCGACTCCGACCAGGTCAGCGCCAACGTCACCGCATCGTCAGGCGACGTCCTTAATCCGGTGGCGCACCGCAATCCGGAAACCGGCGGCTGGCGGTTGTTTTTCGATATCGTTCCCGACGGACGGGACCCGGTGGAGATCCGCTGCTTTCTGGAACACGCCGGCGGTGCCCTTTCGGAGACCTGGAGCTATCGCTGGACACCTACTGCCTGATTTTGTCCGGCCTGATGCGCCCGACTTCGCCGCTGACATCAAAGCGGCCGGGTGGCGGCGATCAGCCAGTCACGGGTGGCGGCATCCTCGATCTCTGACGCCAGAACATCACGCACACGGGCATGATAGGCATCCACCTGCGTGCGCTCGGACGCCGATAACAGGGCGATGTCGATCAGGCGCCTGTCATAGGGCGCCAGCGTCAGGGTTTCGAATTCATGCATCGGGCGGACACCGGCGGAGTCCGTTTCCAGTCGGGTTTCGGGAGGCGTCACCACGATCAGATTCTCGATTCTGATGCCGTATTCGCCCTCGATATAGAGTCCGGGCTCGTTTGAGACGATCATGCCCGCCTCCAGAGGCACGCCCGCACCCATCTTCGCGATCCGCTGCGGTCCCTCGTGGACGCTGAGATAGCTGCCGATACCATGGCCGGTGCCGTGGTCGTAATCCAGCCCCTCGTTCCAGAGCGCATGGCGCGCAATGGCGTCGATCTGGGCGCCGGCCGTGCGGGGCGGAAACCGCAGCGCTGAAAGCGCCAGGTGCCCCTTGAGGACCAGCGTATAGTGTCGGCGCATGCTGTCGCTCGGCGTCCCCAGCGCCACGGTGCGGGTGATATCCGTCGTCCCGTCGATGTATTGGCCGCCTGAATCGACAAGATAGAGCGTACCCTCGTTCAGGGGACGACTCGATTCCGGGGTCACCCGATAGTGAACGATTGCGCCGTGTGGCCCGACGCCGGAAATGGTGTCGAAGCTGGGGCCGTTAAAGCCATCGGCTTCGCGCCGAAAGGCGGCGAGCCGCTCGGCGGCCGACAACTCGGTGCCGCCGCCGCCGGATGCCTGGTCATCGACCCAGGCCAGGAACCGGCAAACGGCAACCCCGTCACGGATATGTGCTGCGCGCGCGCCGTCCAGCTCTGTCGCCGTCTTGCGCGCCTTGGGGCCGACGCAGGGGTCGCGCCGGTGAATGACAGCCGCCCCGGCTGCCCGCAATCGCCGGTCGAACCGGACCGGATCCTGATCCGGATCGAGCATCACCCGCTTGCCCGCCGCCCCCAGGGCATCGAGGCGCTCATCAAGATCACCCGGCGCGCGGATCGTCGCGACACTGCCCAGCTCGCGCGCCACGTCGGCCGGAAATTTCCCGGCATCGATGAACAGCGTCGCGTCGCCATCACGACCGATCTCGGCGAATCCCAGCGCAACGGGTGTGTTGGGGACGTCACCCCCGCGTATGTTGAACAGCCAGGCGATGCTGTCCGGTGCGCTCAACAGCACGCTGTCGGCTTTGGCGCCAGCGATTGCGGCCGCGACCTCGGCCAGTTTGTCGGCGGCCTCGCGCCCGGCGAGCGCGACCGGATGGCAGCGAACCGGCGCGATCGGCGCGGCTGGCCGCGCGGTCCAGACCAGATCGATCGGATTCCCGTCCACGGCAATGAGACCCATGCCGGCATCGGCCAGCCCTTCCTCCATCCGACGGACCTGATTGACGGTATGCAGCCAGGGGTCGAAGCCGATGCGCGCACCCGCCGATGCCATCCGCACGATCCAGGCTTCCGGCCGTTCCTCGGCGATCGGTCGGCAGTCGACGGTTTCAGGGTCCGTTTGCTGGCGTCCCTGCAGCGTATAACGGCCGTCGACGAATAGGGCGGCTGCATTCGACAGCACGACCGCAATGCCGGCCGAACCGGTGAATCCCGTCAGCCAGGCCAGCCGTTCCGACCGTGCGGGCACGGCTTCGCCCTGGTGTTCATCGGCGCGCGGCACCACGAAGCCATCGAGGTTCAGTCGCGCCAGGAGGGCACGAAGCGCCGGAATTCGATCGGCGGCCGGCACTTCCGCCTCGTTCTGCGGCCGCGCAACGAGGCGGCGCCTCAATGTTTCCAGATCCTGCCTTTGATCGGCGCCGAGGTCGCCAGCAACCAGATCTGTCCACGCCAGCGGATCGGTCGCCAGCGGCGCGGCCGACACCCCCTCAAGCAGCGCCCTCAGCGCATCCGCGCCGCCGGCATAGGATAGCTGCGCTGCAACCGCCTGCAGCCTTTCATCGATCTCGTCATCAACCACGCCCCGCGCCTCCGCTATCGTTCGGCTGTCGTCGAGGCTAAGGATGCAGGCGGTCGTTTGGCAAGGACCGGCTACCAATCCTCGTCCTGGCCCTGCGCCTTGGCGTAGTGAAGTTGCTGATGCAAATGGATATTGACCCGCACGCCGATCCAGAACGCCGGTACATTGCGATCGGTCAGGTCGCCTTCGGCCGCCGCCTTGATCTGGTCGACACCCCAGATATCGGGCGCGCCCTGCAGCGCTCCACGCGCCAGCAGCCGTTCCCCCGCGATACGGTACCCGCGTCCATCCTCCCGGCCGGCGTGGCGCTCGTAGACCCAGGATTCCGGATTCGGATAATCGATTCGCGGCGTGAATCCCCGTGCCCGGATGTCATAGGGTTCCACATGAATGGACGCATGATCGCCGTAGCAGAACACGGCCTCGGCACTGAAGGCTTTATGGAGCGACCGGTCGAGATTCGGAATTTCACCCTCGGTTTCGCCGAAGGGCGTAACAGTCCGTGGAAAACTGGTCGACAGGCCGACGATGAACACTTCCGCGACCTCGTCGCGCAACGCATTGATCGTGGCGACGAGATCCCGCGCGAAGTCATTGCCGTTGATCTGGGTAATGAAGCCCGAATCGATGAAGATCGTCGCATTGGTCGGTGCGTCCAGAGCCGTGATGATGCCCACGGCCAGCGAGCGGCCCCAGTCGTTCGGCGGGATACGCAGCCCGATCGAACCATGCGCCCGCTCCAGCGCCAGGGCTTGCCGAACGATCGGCCTCAGCGCGCGGCCGGAGTGGGCCTGGACCATCGGAATGGCGCCGGGCATGGTCGCGGCCACATCCCGCCAGGACCGATAGGCATCGTCCTCGTCGAAAGTGCGATAGAAATCGCGGGTCAGCAATGCCCGGTCCTTGCAGATATCGGCAAAGAACCGCCGGTCGCCCATGATTTCGCCAACGCGATCGATCGTGCTCGTCATCGTGTCCTGCCGCGGCCAGCGGCACAGACCGATCAACGGCGTGATCTTGTCCTTGTCGGCCTCGGGCAAATTACCATAGCCGAGTTCGAGTTCCGATCTGCGCGTCCGCAATGCGGGGAAATAGCCGTGCTCTGAAAAAATGGTCGGTGTCATGACGCCGCGCCTCCTCCCTCTCCCGTGGCCTGCCTTGCGGAGTCGAAGTCGTGCCGACCCGCGCGAAATGCAATCTATGGTAGAGCCAGAGGATCACCTCTATGACGCGAAAGTTCAATTGACTTTTTTCACTTGGGGTGAATTTTGCAATGCAATATCGGATTAATACCAAGACAGCGCTAAATGTCCGATACTTACCGCTCAGGCCTGGCTTTTCGAAGATGCATCGAAGACCCCGTCCCAATCGGACGGCGGAGGTGCGATACGGTATCGGGCAATTCGCTCGGCGTATAGCCGATAGGTGGCGGCAAGTTCGGTATCGCCAAGTACAGCTTGCGCGTTTTCCGCCGCCTTGTTTCGGGCAGCCTCCGCCGCCGCCCAGTCCTGCTCCCGCACAGCGGTCAGCATTGCTTCGTGAAGGTGCCGGAGTTCGGCAAATCCATTGTCGACCGCCAGGTCCGTGTCACCCAGAAGAGCGTGGATGCGCGACGGCGCCTGCTTGCCCTTGACCCGAATGAGGTCGAGTTCAAGCACGGCCATGTCGTCCACGACTTTACGCGTCGTCTCGCCAATCACGATCCCGGCGCCGTAGGCAGGGGACAACCCCTCAATCCGTGACGCCAGATTGACGGCATCGCCGAGCGCCGTGTAGTCGAAGCGGCTGAGCGAGCCCATATTGCCGACGACACAGTGGCCGGTGTTTATCCCGACGCCGACATCAAGGCGGATCGGATTTCCGTTCCCGGGCATCTCCGCGGCCAGCTCGGCATTCAGGTCCGAGAGCCCGCGGCGCATCGCGATTGCGGCCCGGCAGGCGTTGCGGGCATGGTCGGCATCATCGATCGGCGCGTTCCAGAACGCCATGATGCAGTCGCCCATGTACTTGTCGATGGTGCCGTTGCGCGCCATGATGATGTCGCTCATGGGCGTCAGAAAGCGGCTGATCAGCCGGGTCAGCTCCACCGCTTCGAGGTTTTCCGAAAGTTTGGTAAAGCCTCGGACATCACTGAACAGTATGGTCATGTCCCTGACCTCACCGCCGAGGCGCAACTGATCGGGATGGCGCGAGATCCTGTCGACCATCGCCGGAGAGAGATACTGCGCAAACGCCAGCCTGATCTGGCGCCGATCTCCTTCGCTGCGCAAATACATCATCAGGGACTGTGCCATATAGGCGCCCGCAACGGCGATGGCGGGGTACACCGGATCGATCAGCAGACCCAGATCGCTGAAAGCCCACCAGGATGCGGCCAGCCCGGCACCGATGATGATGAGAGCGGCGACCGCGGCTCCGATCGCACCCACCAGGGGTGACACCAGGATCACCAGAATGCCCGCCGCCGCCATGATCAGGACTTCGGCTCCGGAGGCCCAATCGGGGCGGGTTATGAAGGTGCCCAGAAGCATCTGCTCCACCGCCTGGGCATGGACTTCGACCCCCGGCATGGCGGCTTGAAGCGGCGTTCGCCGCAAATCGCCCAGCGCTGAGGCGCTGGTGCCGATGAAGACGATGTTCCCGTCGAAGAGCGACCCGAGGTCGGTATCGTCTCCGGCATCGGGGTTCAGGATGGACGATGCCGAGACATAACGCTCGGCGGTCGGCTCGGTATAGTGAACCCAGACAGCGCCTTCCGGGTCGGTCGGGATATCGACGCGGCCGATGCGCATATCGGTGATGCCGGTTTCAGTGCCGAACGACTGCACCCCACTGGCGCCGGAGGAACGCGAAATGTACGTCGACGCACCCTGCGCCACCCGCAGAGCCTCTGCCGACAGTGAGGGATACAGATCCTCGCCGAGAGCGAACAGCAGCGGGACGCGCCTGACAACGGCGTCCGGTTCGGGCAGCATGTTGAGACTGCCGACACCAGAAGCGGCATCCTGAAGGCGGTCGAGCGGGCTGACGGCACCGCCGAAGCGATGAACGAACAGCCCGGGATCATCACCGCCATGGGCCATGCCGGCCTTCAATGCAGGCGCTTTGCCGCCATCTGCCGTCAGGACGAATCCGAGCACGGCCGGTGTCTGCTCCAGGATCGCCGCGAAGACATCGTCATTGTCCGGCAGTGCCGACAGCGGCTCCAGCGCGTCGGCATCCATACCCAACGCCGCGAGATTTTCCGCCATTGCCGTCGGCGATGCGCGATCGGCCTCGCTGAAGACAATATCGAAGACGATTGCCGCGGTGCCGAGTTCGGCCAGTTCCGCCGTCAGCCGTGCCAGAACCGTTCTTGGCCACGGCCATTGGCCGATCTGTGCAAGAGACTGGTCGTCGATGTCCACGATCCGAACCGGCGCCGGTTGATAATCGCGGGGCTGGAGTCGCTGGTAGGTGTCGAACGTTGTCAGGCGCAACCGCTCGATTGGTTCGGGGTCGGCGACCCTGAGACCGATCGCGGCGACCAGTATGATCAGCCCGACGATGAACTGAGCGGTTCGGGAGAAGAACGCCATGGCGACTGGTCCTTTAGCCGCCGTTAAAAGCGGATCGTCCTGGTCAACCGGGTTTCGACCGATACGTTATCGTAGCTGTAGAGGTCGATGTTGGATGCCTGCCGGAAGTATTCCGTCGACACGGCGACCGTCTGGCCGGAGAGGAGATCGGCCAGGGCAGGTTGATCGAAGACCCGATCCAGGCTGAGCCCATACGTTGCGCGCAATCGGTATCGTGCATCGCGTCGCGTCCGCTCGCTGATCGGCGTGCCGGTTCGGCGGTCCAGATCGTTGCCGCCGTAGATGCGCCCGGCAACCGAGGCCTGGCCAGAGACGTATTGTCCGCCGCCGAGGGAATGCCGCAGATCGATGCCGGCCCTGACGGTCCTGTGCGATCGATATTCCACCCGCGCATCCCGGCGATCGAAGCCGGTGGTGAGCCGCAGACGGGTTCCCGCCGCCACCGCGTAGTCAATGCCGAGACGGGCTTGCCAGGTGTAACCGCGGCGCTCCGATCCGTTACTGGCGAAACTGATATCACGGGCGAGATCACGGCGCGCCCGCAGGTCGGTCGTAACATCCAAGGCAGGCGTGAGTTCGGCGGTCGCGCGGACCCCAGCACCAATCCCGGTGCCGTAATTTTCGCCGCCGAACCAGGTGTTTTCGGCAATGAGAAATGGCCGGATATCGCCACGGGTCATCCGGTAAACGCCTCCGGCTTCGATGCGGCCGAAGGCGAAGCCCCGGTTGCTCAACCGATCCTGAGCCCTCGCCGTTGCTTGCACGCGCGCGAACAGCGCGTGGCCGGCCTGATATCCGAGATCGTGATCGACGACACCGTTGAATGACAGGCCGAGCGACGCGTCACCACCATCCAGTCCGCTGAAGTCAAATGTGCCCCCGGCAGCCTGCACGCGGGTCTGGTCGGGCCGGGCACGCCTGTTGGTGTCGTACCGCAACTGCGTGCCGATGCTGAGGCGCCCCGTGGTGCGTTGCAATTCGGAACTCAACGATCGCCGCAGATCCTCCGCCTCACGTTGCTCATTCCCGGGCAAAGCCTCTTCGTCGACGCGGTCGAGATGACGCCTGGCCTGCTGCGCATTGCCGAGACGGCCGAGCACATAGGCGTTCAGCAGCCGTACACGGTCCAATTGCGGATGCCGCAGAAGCAGACGCTCCAGAGTGGAGGCGGCGGACTGCAGATTGCCCTCCGCAATTCTTGCCCGCGCGAATCTCAGATTGAGATCGACGTTGTCCGGGTCATTGAGGACGTCCTGAAAGGTTATCGGTGGTTCGGCGATCGAGGAAACGGACGACGATGAGGGAGTTTCAACGCCGACTTGTGACGACGCCACCGCACCGCCACCGGGAAACGCCAGTGCGAGTATGAGCGCCGCCGCGCAAAGCCGTAGCTTTTCGCAACCGGCGTCAAGCGACCCGCTCAAAGGTATAGCGCGCACATGCAGTGGCCGCGAAACGGGCATGGTCGTCTCCACCATGTCAGGCTTCAACGGAGGCGTGCTTGCCACTGGGAGGAAGCGATCGAGAATGATGAGAAAATCGTCCGGCGCAGGGGGAGCAGTTGGTGAGGGACCCACACGGTGGGGCAACTGCAGCGAAATCTATCACAAATGGGGTATTTCGTTCTAACCTTTTGTAAGTATTCCGGAACCGGCATTCGCGGGTCCCGCCATAGTGTCAAAACGTTGAACCGGTATCCGGATCAAAGTAGCCGGACGTCGGCGTTGTTCGATCGGCGGAACCGCAATTACATGGGTTCGTCTGGAAGAGGAATGTCAATTGGATCCAGACAATCGACCTCTCCTTCAAGGCAAAGGTCGATGCACTCCACATCCTCACCGCATTCAAGATCCCAGTCATCTTCCTCCCAGAAGTCCACCGGCTCAGGCGGCTCCTCAGGTGGTTCTTCGGGCGGCGGCTCTTCGGGTGTTGGTTCTTCTTCCGGCGGCTCTTCCGGAGTCGGGGGCGATGGCTCCTCCTCCTCCTCCTCCTCCCGTATCGGGTCCCTGGTGACATCGACCGAGGGTTCCGCCGCCTGGATCTGTTCGAGAATGTCATCCATGCCCTGATCGGCCAGCAGGCGCTCGATCGTCTCCAGTGCAAGGAATCCGCTTTCAGCCGCCGCACCGGGACCACCCGGGCCCACGGTCTCTTCGGTCGACGGGGCAACGCCGCCTTCCAGCGCCGACTGAATCAGTCCACGCGCTTCGGCATCGAGCAGAAATGGCGCGCTCGGAGGCTGATCGCCGACAATGACGGTGGCATAGCCGCTTCGCCAGAGAACGACAGTGACCCCGGCATTCGAGACTTCCACGATGCCGCGACCCGACTCCGGATCCCCGCCGCCGGGCCCGTCGAGCAGAACCATGACGGTGTCGTCGTCTGCGGTAACGACGGCCATTGTTCCGCGAATACCAAGGGTCCCGGTCGGCAGTGAAATCTCCATGTTGTCCGGTTCGTTTCGGGCCACCTGTCCGGAAACGAACCGCACCGTTCCGCCCAGCAGGGATGCGCCGACCTCACCCTCGCTGGTCGCCGGGTCGTAGATGAACTCGTCCACGATCAAGGTGCTGTTGGCGCCGATGGTAAACGTCGTCTCGTCCAGAAGCAGGAGCTGCATCCCGGAGTCGGCGCCCGTGATGATCTCATCCAGGATGAACACCGGGTCGCCCGTTTCCAACGCCTGGGGCTCAGCGTCGGACTGTTGACTGGCTCGCAGATCGACGCTGCCTCTGACGGCGGAGGAAACGCCCGCTTGCATCGTATCCCCGATTGCGGCCGCCGGCTGGAGCGCAACGCCGCCGACGAGAACGAGCAGCGGCAGCATGGAACAGCCAAAGCGCAATGGGCTACTGCTTGATCTGGTCAAACCCCGGGTTCCCGTCAATCAGAAGAGGTACCACTTTGGACAATGGCACAATGCAAAGCATCAAAGCAATCGTCGACGGGCAGCCCAGAGCCATCGGAAAAATTGTATTATTTGCTCATTCCATAAAGCCGTTGTCAGAGAAAGGGTTTTTTTCGACGTCCTGCTTTGCTGCGGTCGATACAGCCCATCCCTCAAATAGTGAGCAAGCGGTCAATCAATCATTTCGAGGCAATTACTCAAATACTGCCTTCCATGTCATTGAGACGGAAGGAAGCGAAATCAACGCTTTTCTTCTATCGCTTTACCGGCCCTGACAATAGCCGCAGACAATTAGGGGCCGAGGGCGTAAAACCGGTAGACACGAACATCGCCGGTATCGATCGCCGCGACCCGCCGCATCCAGCGCTCGGCTTCCTCGACGATCATCCCCTGAACAACCGAATTCTTCTTGCCGAGGGCGACCAGCGGCTCGGGAATTTCGGCCCAGGACGCCATGATCATCGAACGGTGCTTGTCGCTGATATCCTCGGTAATCCGGATATCGAAGCCCAGGCCGAACATCATGTCGGTGTACTGGGAAATCGACCAGAGATGGGGTCTGGGCTCTTCCTCGGCCAGCCATTCGCGAACTTTCTCATCCGGTTTCTGGCTATGCTTGAAGACATAATCCGTAAAACACAGATGCCCACGCTCCTTCAACGACGAGCGTATGAAGGCGAACAGATCTTCCTTGTTCTTGATCTGGAGAAAAACCTCTTTCGAGAAGATCGCATCATATTTCTTGCCGGGCGACAGAGTGTCGAATTCATGCGGCGATATGGGGGCCTTCTTCTCGATGCCGGCCTTGCGAGAGCGCAACATGCCGGCATAAGCCAGGACGGGATCGTCCTCGACGCCTTCGACCCAGGCACCGCCTTCGCGGCCCATATAGCGGGTAACACCGCCGAGACCCGTCCCGATGTCGAGAACCGTCTTTTCGTTGTCCAACCCCATCGGCTTGATCAATGCGGCGATATGATCCGGCGTGGTCGGCGTGACGTGGCCTTCGCCGAACACGGCCTCGTTCACCTTGATCCGCTCACGCGACCAGAATGGCGATATCTTGCCGCCGGTGTCGTCCTGCTCCTGCTCTGACGCCTGGATCAGTGGCTTCTTCTGTTTCTGCTGCAGGCCGCTGAGATCATAGCCCTCCCACCATGCCCTGACTTTCATTTTCCAGTTGAGGTTTTGCAGGGCGGTCATCGGTGCGCACTCTCGGGATAACGAATTTCAGGTTGCAGCGGGCATCGGCGCGCGCCGCCGACATCCCGAAATTGCGCGGGAACCGGCGGGCAACGACCAGCGATCAGGCTAGCCTGTTGCCGGTTAACGCCAGGTAAATCGGCCACGCGCGCCGCACATCAACCGGCGGCTTTGCGCGCCGGTTACCCGTTACAGCACTTCGCGGAACGGCCGGAGATCGATGCCCGCCGCCTGGAGCCGGGTTCGGATCAGGCGAGCGGCCTCGACCGCGCCGGGCGTGTCGCCGTGAACGCAGATGGTGTCCATCGAAACCGGCATGCGTTTGCCGGACGTGCTGACGATGGCGCCGTCGGCAACCATGCTGACGACCCGGTCGGCCGCAACTTCCGGATCATGGATGACCGAACCGGGGTCCTTGCGCGACGACAGGTTGCCGTTGTCCTGGTACGTACGGTCGGCATAGATTTCCCTGGCCATCCGCAACCCGGCCTTTTCGCCGGCACGCTCGTTTTCGCCCATCGGCATCACGATATAGATCAGATCCCGGCCCACGGACCGGATCGCCCGGGCAATGGCCGTCGCCAGTTCCGGCTCTTCATTGGCCATCGTCCCCAGAACGCCATGGGTCTTGACGTGGGTAACCCGGTGGCCGACCGCCTCGCCGACCGCCAGCGCCGCCCCGATCTGGTAGACCAGGATCTTTTCGATATCGCGGGGATCTTCGCCAACGATTCGGCGCCGACCGAACCCCCAAAGATCCATCAGGCTGGGATGGGCACCGACAGCGACACCATTGCTTTTCGCCGTCTCGAAGGTCCGGTGCATCACCATCGGGTCGCCGGCGTGGAAGCCGCAGGCGACGTTGGCCGTGGTCACAACGCCCAGCATTTCCTCGTCATTGCCCAGCTTGTAGACACCGAAGCTTTCGCCGAGGTCGGAATTCAGATCGATCGTTGTCATAAAACCTCCTGATTCTGGCTCACTATCGCCGTCTTGGGCCCGGGATCGAAATCCGGTCCGTTGCCGGCAATCGATGTCATCGCGTTCAATGGCACGCCCGCCCTTTGCTTTTGTTCACACCTCGGGGCATGCTGATGCCGACCTATGGCCATACTCCGGATTGGCCGATGGTGACAGTCCAGGCGACGCCGCTTGGCAACTGCTTAGCGAATTGACATGCTCATCGAATGGCATGCTACTGGTATACCATCATGCCCCGACCAACGGCTACGATCAAAGCAGCCGATCGGGGCGAACCGAGCAAGACGCAGGAGGCTTTAAAATGACGACCGTATTCAAGCTGAAGAACCGTACCGCCATGGCCGCCGTGATGGCCGCCGCCGCTGTCGCCGCCGGCACGGGCGCGGCCAGCGCGCAAACCACATGGGACATGGCCGTGGTCTGGCCCGAAGGCAATTTCCACACCCAGAATCACAATACCTTTGCCGAGGCCGTTGAGGAAGCGACCGACGGCGAAGTGCAGATCCAGGTTCATTCCGGCGGTGCCCTGGGCCTCGGCGGCCCGGAAATGCTGGCCGCCGTCCGCGACCGGATCGTCCCGATCGGCGACATTCTGCTTAATCAGCAGGTCGGCGAAGAGCCGATCTTCGGCATGGAGTCGCTGCCCTATCTGGCGCCGAGCTTCGACGATCTGGCAGTCCTGCAGGGCATTGCGCGCGATCACTATGACGAGGTCGCCGAGCGTAACAACCAGAAGATTCTCTACATGGTGCCCTGGCCGGGGCAGGCCGTTTACACCACGGAGCCAGTGGAAACGATCGAGGATCTCGAAGGCGTCCAGATTCGCGTCGTCGATTCGATGGGATCGCGGTTTTTCGAGGCGCTCGGCGCTTCGCCGGTCCAGCTGCCGTGGGGCGAAGTCGTTCCCGGGCTGGCGACAGGAACGATCAACGGCGTCACCACGTCATCGAGCTCCGGCGTCGACGGCAATTTCTGGGAATTCCTCGACTATATGAACCGGTTCAACTGGCAGGGTTCGGCCATCATGGTCAACGTGAACCTCGATGCCTGGAATGCCCTGTCCGAAGAACACCGGGAAGCGATCGAAGCCATCGCGGAGGACCTCGAACCTCAGTTCTGGGAAAACGCCCGGGCCGAAGACGAGGAAAAGATCGCGATTCTCGAAGAGAACGGCATCGAGGTAACCGAACCGACGCCGGAACTGCGGGAATCGCTTCTGGAGGTGAGTCGGCCGATGTGGGAGGAATTCATGGAAGACGTTCCGGAGTCCCGCGAAATCATCGAAGCCTATCTCGAAGAAGTCGGCCGCTGATCGTCGTCCGATAGAACGGCGCGAGCCCTCGTGTCCGCGTTGGCACATCATTGCCAATGCGGGCGCGGGTTTGCGTCCACTCCCAACACCGAGCAGCGAACCCGGGGAACGACCGCCCATGATCGATCGCGCGCTTCGTAGCATCGATATAATTTCACGCGTTGCCGTCTGGCTCGGCGCCGTCTTCATGGCGCTGATCGCCATTCTGATGCTGAGCGAAATCGGCACCCGCTATCTGGCCGGCCGCAGCCTTGGCGTAACGTGGGAACTGGCCACGTATTCCATGGCCGCCGTCATTTTCCTGGGCGCCGCCGATACCCTGCGGGCCGGCGGCCATGTCCGGGTCAGCGTCCTGCTGGAAACCGTCCCGCCGGCCGTCGCCAGGGCTGTCGACATCGTCGCAACAACGATCGGCCTGGTCATCGTCGGCTATATCCTCATGGGCAGCTGGGATTTCGTCTTCAACGCGTTCGTCCGTGACACCCGGTCGTTCGAGCCGACGCGCGTTCTGCTATGGATCCCGCAATCCGTCGTCGTGATCGGCATGGCACTCCTGCTGCTTCAGCTTGCCGGGCGCCTTTGCCGGCTGCTGACCGGGCGCGACACGGAAACCGGTGAAAATCAGGTGGACATGCCCGCCGATCACAGTGCAAGCGCCGAGAAATCCCGCGGGGGCGTTCATCTATGACACCGATCATCTCCACCGTCGTTCTGCTGCTGGTCGCCTTTCTCGGCATTGGCGTGTGGGTCAGCATCTCGCTGTTCGCCGTCGGCATCGGCGCGCTGACAATTTTCCGGGACATGCCCGTCGACCGCATCCTTGCGCAGAACATCTGGAACGGAACGACAAGCAGCGAACTGCTGGCCTTGCCTTTGTTCATCCTCATGGCAGAGATCCTGTTCCGGACCCGGCTGGCGGATATGCTGTTCCGCGGACTGGCGCCATGGACGACCAAGCTGCCAGGCCGCCTGACCCATGTGAACGTCCTTGGCTGTTCGCTGTTCGCGGCCGTTTCCGGCTCGTCGGCCGCCACCACGGTTACCGTCGGGCGGATCACGCTGAAGGAACTGCTGAGCCGGGGATACGACAAGCGGCTGGTCATGGGGTCGCTGGCGGGCGCCGGAACGCTGGGCTTTCTCATCCCGCCCAGCGTCATCATGATCATCTACGGCGTGCTGGCGGAACAATCGATCCTGCGGATGTTCCTGGCCGGCGTCCTGCCCGGTCTGGCGCTGGCATTGTGCTATATGGCCTATATCGGCATCCGCACGACGATTTCCCCGAAGATGCTGCCGCCCGATACCATCACCTATTCATGGGGCGACCGCATCCGGGGGCTTGGCCAACTCACGCCCGTGATCCTGCTGATCATTTTCGTCCTCGGCTCGATGTATGGCGGCATTGCCAGCCCGACAGAGGGCGCGGCGATCGGCGTGCTGGGCTCGCTGCTGGTCAGCGCATTCCAGCGCACGCTGACACTGTCGAATGTGGGCGATGCATTGGTCGCCGCCGTGCGGACGACCAGCATGATCGGCCTGATCATCGCCGGTGCGGTGTTCCTGTCGATTGCCATGGGCTATCTCGGCATCCCGCGCTTCGTGGCGAACTCGGTGGCGGCGATGGATCTGAGCCCGCTGGGACTGATCCTCATTCTGCTCATGGTCTATGTCCTGCTCGGCTGCGTTCTGGAAGGCCTGTCGATCATCGTCATGACCCTGCCGATCACGCTGCCATTGGTGACCATGGCCGGCTTCGATCCGATCTGGTTCGGCGTCTTCCTGATCCTGGTCGTCGAACTCGCCCAGATCACGCCGCCCATCGGATTCAATCTGTTCGTCATCCAGGGGATTACCGGTGAAAAACTCAGCCATATTGCCGTTGCGGCGCTGCCGTTCTTCCTGATAACTCTGGCCTTCACCGTGTTCATCATATTCGTGCCGGAACTGGTTCTGTTCCTGCCCGAAAACGTCTCTTTCCGGTAGCGTCAATGACCCCTGCTATCGACGCGCGCGAAGCGTCAGATGAAAAGGCCTATCGGCTGCTGCCGGCCGGCGACCGGGCCGTGACGGTCGAATTGGGGGCCGTCGTTGATCCGGTGATCAATGCCCGTGTCCGGGCGCTGGACGCCGCCATCGCAAATGCGGCCCTTCCCGGCATCATCGAAGCCATTCCGACCTACCGGTCGCTGCAACTGGTGTATGATCCGGTCCGCATTTCGCCCGAGGACCTGAGAGATCACATCGACGCCCTGATCCGCGACGGCGCCCTGGACGACGACCACGCCGTCCACCAGGGCCGCCACTGGACGGTTCCGGTCGCCTATGGCGGCGATAATGGCATGGACCTGGACTCGGCCGCCGACCTTCTGGGCCTTTCCGCGGATGATGTCATGGACCTGCACCAATCGGCGGAATTCACGGTTGCGATGATCGGATTTCAGCCCGGCTTCACGTATCTCAGCGGCCTGCCCGAGGCGCTTCATCTGTCGCGCATGGACACGCCGCGCACCGTGACGCCGTCGGGATCGGTCTCGATCGGCGGCATTCAGGGCGCGATCAGTTCGGTTGTCGCGCCGAGCGCGTGGCATCTGCTGGGCCGCACACCCGTGCGCGCGTTCGACCTCCGCCGCGAAGACCCGTTCCTCTTCCGCCCCGGCGACACCATCCGATTCAGCCGGATCGACACCGCAACCTTCGGGGAACTGGCAAAGAGAGCCGATCGCGGGGAAGATATCCTGGCCCCGGAAACGCCGCCCGCCGGGCCGAACGGAGCCGACGCCTGATGGGCAGCACGCCAACGAATATGACGGCCGGCGAGTCTGACACGCCCCGGCGCCGGGCCGCGCTCAGAATCGTTCAGGCGGGGCCGCTGGACCTGATCCAGGACGGCGGCAGAATCGGTTTTCAGCGCTATGGCGTCGGCCCCTCCGGCGCCATGGACAGCCGCGCGCTGGCGGTCGCCAACGCCCTCGTGGGCAACGCGCCCGATGCGCCAGCAATCGAATTTCTGCAGGCCAGCAGCACCATCGAAGCTGTAGACGGTCCGCTGCGGATCGCCGTTGCTGGCGCGCCGGGTCCCGTCGACCTCAACGGCCGGGTCTGGGAGTCGAACCGCAGTTTCACCCTCGCGCCCGGCGACCGGCTGCGGGCGGGGCCCCGGTCCGAGGGGCAGCGCGGCTACATTGCCGTCGCCGGCCGGTTCTGCCTGACACCGGTCATGGGCAGCTATTCAACGCATTTACGGGCCGGTTTCGGCGGCCTGGACGGTCGGGCACTGGCGCCCGGCGATATCCTTGATGTTTCCGGCGCCGCGCCGCCGGACGGTCCGGACAGCCTGTTTCCAGACGATGCGTGGATCGGCGGCAGGCCGGTCGCGGCGCCGGAAACGGCAACCGACGCCATGGGCGAAATAACCAGCGACGGCCCTGCAACCGTGATCCGGGTCCTGGCCGGACCGCAGGACGATCATTTCACACCGGAAGCGATCGAAACCTTCACGCGGTCGGTCTACGTCATCTCGAAAGACGCCGATCGAATGGGCTATCGGCTGACCGGCCCGACGCTTGCGCATGCCGACGGCTACAACATCGTATCGGACGCGATCGCGACCGGCAGCGTTCAGGTGCCTGGCGCCGGGACGCCCATCATCCTTCTGGCCGACCGCCAGACGACGGGAGGGTTTCCCAAGATCGCCACCGTCGTCTCGGCCGATCTGCCGCGCCTTGCGCAGTTGGGACCGGGCGACGGGTTACGATTCAGGTTCGTGTCCGCCGCCGACGCCGCCAAACTTGCCGTCGCCGACCATGACTGGAAAGCAGGCCTGCCGTCGCATCTGCAGCCCGCCGTCCTGCGGCCGGAAGACATGACGGCCGAGCATCTGCTTGAACATAATCTTGTTACGGCATTCTGGCAGCCGACGGATGATAATTTCCCCTTTCGGGGTTGACATCAGCCCCCCGCGTGCCATCCCTCACGGGGTACCAACGGCTATTGGCATCGCACACAACCCGGGGGCGCATTCACCATGGAACTGATACTGCCAGTCATCGTCCTGGCCATCGTCGTGCTGGCGGCTTTCATGCTGTCGACAATGATCCTGGTCGTCAGCCAGAAATCCGCCAAGGTCATCGAGCGGTTCGGACGCTACTACACCATCAAGCAGGCCGGCCTCAGGGTTAAGGCACCGTTTCCGATCGACAAGGTTGCCGGTACCGTCAACCTCAAGGTGCGCGAGCTGAGCGCGACGGTTTCGGTAAAAACATCCGACAACGTGTTCCTGTCGATCCCTGTCGCGGTTCAGTTCGTCGTCGACGAACGCAACGTGCAGCGCGCATGGTACGAGCTGGACAATCCCGAAGCACAGATCGAAAGCTATATCCTGGCGACCCTGCGCGCCGAGGTGAACCAGATGGAATTCGACGATCTGTACTCCGACAAGGAACGGATCGCCCAGGCGATCGAAACCCAGCTCGGCGCCAAACTCGATGGTTTCGGGTTCACCATCAGGGCGATTCTGGTCGACGAGCCCCAGCCGACCCAGGAGGTCGTTCAGGCGTTCAACCGCGTGATCGCGGCCCGGCGGGAGCAGGATGCCGCCCGGATGGAAGGTGAGGCCGTTCGAATTCGGGTGGTCGCAGAGGCCAAGGCCAATGCCGAGAGCAAACGCCTGCAAGGCGAAGGTATCGCCCAGCAACGCCTTGAGATCGCGCGCGGCTTCAAGGAGAGCATCGACGAGATCCGCGGCAGCGCCCCGGAAATGTCGGAACACACCATCATCGCCATGCTGATGATGACCAACCAGCTCGAAGCCATACGCGATGCCTCGGCCAGCCCCGGCAACACGCTGCTCATTCCCTATGCCGCCGACGGGGCGACCGCGGACCTTCAGCGCATGGCCACGGCAATCAAGCTGTTCGGGTCGATCGACGCCGATACGATTAGCGTGAATGCGGGTGGCGTGAATGCGGGTGGCGTGAATGCGGGCGGCTCCGGCGAGCGCGCCTGAACTATCCGGACGTGGCGCCAAGGGCGGCGAGCCCGGCCCGAAACCCTGAGCGGACCGCCCCCTCCATCGTCGCCGGTATCCCGGTATCCGTCCAATCGCCCGCAAGCCACAGGTTGGGCCAGGGCGTCCGGGCCGGCGGGCGCAGGGCCTGATCGTCCGGGCGCTGGCGGACCGTCGCCCGGCGTTCCTTGATCACCCGAAATCTCGGTATTGACGCCCTCCTGCCCTCATTTCCGAGCACAGGGACAATCTCCGACCAGACCGCCTCGGCCAGAGAGGAGGCGTCCCGATCCGCCACTTCACCGGCCGCGCTTATGGTGACGCTCCAGATGGTCGGCCGCGGAAACAGCCATTGCGCCGTACCGCCCAGCAGGCCGATCAAAATCGGCTCCTCTGCCGTTGTATTGGGCTGATCGCGCCTGAAATGCAGGTTCACGATCGTCTCGCCCGGCGGCGGATGGCGCAGCCCCGGCAGCAGGTCGGCCGCACGTCCCGCCGGCACCGCCAGAACGACCGAATCCTGGGGGTCGATCGCAACACGGTCACGCGCCTTTCCGATCCTCAGCGCCCTGATCGGTCCGGCCGATTGCGCATCGCCCATGGCCGCCGGTCCGGCATCGGTTTCCAGACCCGTCACGGAAATGCCGGTCCTGACGATGCTGCCGCGCGCCGCCAGAAAATCGAGCGCCGGGTCGATGAAAGTGTCGCTCAGTCCCGCTGCCGGAACCAGTGGCCGGCATGCCGGGGCGCCCTTGAGGACGGTCTCGCGAAGAGTCGCCGCCAGCAGATCGGCATCGCCATGGTCCGGCGTTTCATTGAGAATGGCGGCCGTCAGCGGTTCCCACACCGATCGCATCAGCGGGCAGCCCGGGCCCACGCGCTCGGCCACGGTTTCGCCCGGCCGCCGGGCGAATATCCGCCCCAGCCGGACGAGATCGCGCAGACGAACGCCAGGCGGTCGTCCGGTGCGCCGGAGCAACGGCCACGGCCATCGCCCGATCCCGAGATCGAGCGCGCCACGCGCACCCGTAGCCAGATCGACAAGGGGAAAAGCCGCGCGCCGACTGCCGCGAAGGTGCTCTGCCCCGCCGATCATGGCAAGATACGCAACCAGTTCGTGATTGCCCGAAAGCATCAGATGATTGCCGTTGTCGATGGTTAGCCCTGTCGACGGGTCGTCGAGGCTCCGGCACCGGCCGCCGCAATTGGGCGCCATTTCATAGACCACGGCCCGGCCACCATCGGCGACCACCTTGACGGCCGCCGCCAGCCCAGCAAGACCGCCGCCAACTACGTGAACGACGGCCATCGCCAGCCCAACGCGGCCCCCCTTATCGCCACGGCCGCCTTGCGGGTGCTGCTCCGGACAACCGGCTGGCGCGGTGCCGTCCAGCCGCGCGCATTCAGACTGCGCAGCAGATCGGCATAAACCGCCATCATCACCATCGCCGGGGCCAGCCTGGGCGACCGGATGCGCCCGGCAATCGCCCGCGCTTCGGCGAATTTCGACGCGGCCTCGGTCGCCAGCTCGCCGCATGCGACGACAAAGCCGTCATGGGCGACAACCACCGCCGGCGCCGCCGCCGGTACGCCATGTCGGCGCAAACAGGACTGCGGCACATAGACCCGCCCGACGGCGGCATCTTCATCGACGTCGCGCAGAATATTGGCGAGCTGCAGCGCCTCGCCCAGTTCCGTCGCGAACAGTTCCGATTCGGGGTGCGGAACGCCGAAAATCCGGACGGACAGGATTCCGACAGCACCGGCAACCTGACGGGCATAAAGCGTCAGCGCCGCGCGGTCGGCCAGAACCGTCTCACCCTCGATATCGTGCATCATCCCCGCGATCACGGCCTCGAACTCCGCCTTGGGAAGATCGTAGCGACCGGCAGCCCAGCACAGCACTTCCCCCACCGGATGAGTGGGTTTGCCGCTGTAAACGGCGTCGATTTCCTGCGACCAGTCGCTGAGTCGTTCGGCTTTCCTGTCGCGCGCCTCGCCACCGTCAGCGATATCATCGACCAGCCGGCAGAAAGCATAGACGGCATACATCGCCAGCCTGCGGCGGGGCGGCAACAGGCGCATGCCGGTCTGGAACGACGAGCGCGACCGGCGCACGATGTCGATGACATGGGCACGCGCGGCCGCCGATGGGGCACCAACGGCGCTGGTGCCGGAAATCGGCGCAACAGAGCCGTTCGGCGACGAGACCGCGCTATGGTCGGACATGACCCCTCACCTTCCTGGCGGACGATTGAACGAACGCGGCTAAACCCGCAGCGCCGATCCATACCCGATCAAGGGCCGACAAATCCACCCGCGCCGCCAATGGATCGCCATGCCGCAATCTGTGGCAAAGCCGGTCCCCGGCAACGATGGCCGCACGATACTGCGCATTGAGACCACGATGCGCGATCGGTGACGGCGCATTCCGGGCTCCACCGAGGAGGTCGGCCGCCCCGTCGAGACAGGCGTTCAGCGCCATCCGCAGCGGGACGGAACAGCGGTCCGATCGCAGTGCCGGGATTGCCGCGCCATGCGCACAGAGCAAATCCATCGGAATATAAACGCGCCCGAGGGTCCTGAGATCGGCAGCACAATCCTGGACATGGTTGAGTATCTGCAGCGCCGCGCAGAGACCGTCGACGGCCTCCCGGTTTGCACCGTCCGCCTCGCCGTGCAGGTCGAGCAGAAAACGGCCGACCGGCACCGCCGACCACCGGCAATAGTCCATCAGATCGTCCCACGTCTCATAGCTCATTCCGGCGATATCGCGCCGAAACGCGACCAGCAGATCGCGGGCGTGCCGGTCGCTTATCCCCCGTTCCCCCGCCAACCGGCTGAAATCCCGCGCTGCTGCGACGCCCGCCGCAACCACCGGATCATCGTCGCCCCGGCCGGCGTTGTCTGATTCCGGCCGAAGTGCCTGCTCGATTCGGCCCAGATCGGCCAGCGCCGTCGGCCGATCGCGCGCCGGGTCGTCGGCGATATCATCGGCTGAGCGGGCAAACCGGTAGAAGGCCAGCACCACCGGGCGTATCTCCCGCCCCAGCAGGCGCGACGCGACGGGAAAGCTCTCGTCCCGGTCCGACTTCCGTCTGGCGGCACGAGCGTTCGCCGTATCCTCCGGGGCGGCCGGTCCGGAGCTGGAGGGCCATCCGGCGGTCATGACGGACCGCCCGGGAAATCCGATGGTACTGTGGCCACCACCGTGTCATCCTGCCGCTCAACAGCCTCGTTTCGCGGAGTCGCTCCCGGGGCGGCAACCCGGGCCGGGGCGAACGTGAACGCGCGCACATGGCCACTGCCATCGACAGAGAGGTAACGATGCGACCCATTTTTATCCAGGTTAAATGCGAGTTGGGCAAAGCCTATGACGTCGCCGCAACGGCCGTCGACACGATCGAGGAGGTGTCTGAAGTCTATTCGACCTCCGGCGAATACGATCTGCTGATCAAATGCTATCTCGACCCCAACTCCGATATCGGCCGCTTCGTCACGGCGAAAATCCAGACCCTGCCGAATGTCGCCGATACCTATACGATCATGACCTTCAATGCGTTCACCTGACTCCACCCGTCTCCCGTCCGGGCCTCCCCCGTCCGGGCCTCCCCCGTCCGGGCCTCCGATGTCGGCAAACTGACGGTCCCGGGACCGAACAGCCATCCCGGCACCCGGCACGGTCGCCGTGCCGAAAGTACCGCTGGCGCCCATCGGCGTCGACTCTGTCAGCGGGCGGACGATTTAAGCGCCTCCAGGCGCGGGCGCGCGGGGGTGATGTCGTAGCCGGCGGCCGCCGCTCGGGCGACGAGGTCATCGATGTCACGCCCTGCCGAGGCCTCGGCCATGGCCCAGAGAAAGGCCGAGCGGGTGCCGCTGCGGCAATGGGCGACGACACCGCCCTCGCGCGCCCGGCCGTCGGCCAGGGCTTTGGCGAAGGCCGCAACGGCATCGTCGGTCATCGTCGCCGAGGTTACGGGAATATAGCGATAGTCAATGCCATACTGCGCGGCGAGTGCGGACGCTTCGGCCGATGACAGTTGCCCCGGCTCCTCGCCGTCCGGCCGATTGTTGATGATGGTCGTCACTCCCTGTTCGCTCAAGCTGCGAAGATCGTCGGCATCAATCTGTCCGGCGACGGAAAACGGCGGGTCCAGCGGTTTGGTCGTCATTTGAATTCCCTGATGATTGCATTTTCAGATCTCGACTCAGGTCGCGGCAACTGCACGACTGCGAACGATCCTACACGAATTTGGCCTCGTTGCGACCAGCTCGCAGTACCCTGAGGCGGAAACGATCCGCCGACAGTCCCGTTGAGACACGGCGTTGTCCTGTCCGGAAAATTTAGTTTCGTTATTATTCGCTATCGAAGATCCCTTTGACATTAATAAAGACAACAGCCCTACCACACGAACGAACAATTTCTCAGGCCGCCTTAATTTTGACCAATAGATTCCTTCGATGCCTATCATTCATAATTCGAAAACGGTATGACAGGATGATGGCGATGAAACGGCTTCAGGCTCCGCTTCGGTGAATCCGGTCGGTTTTTTCCGGCGGGGCCCTCGGACGGACCAGTATGCGAGGGCATTCATGCAGCACTGCAAGGTCGATCACGCCGGTTTGCCGATCATAATGTGCCGACGATCTTCGGCACCGCTGGCGACAGAGCACATCGAAAGCGGCGCCTTGTCGTTGCCGCCCATGCTGATAAGGCTCTGGCGCCATTGGCGGATGTGCGGACGAAACGACCGCGCGCCGCGCGCAACGGCGATGGAAATCGACCAGCTGCGTCATCTTGGCTGCCTGACGCGATTCGTCGCACATGTGGTACCGGATGGTCAGCTCGTCAACGAACCGGGCGGCTTTCACGTACTGACGGCGAACCAGCTTCCGTCGCTGGAGGCGTCATCAAGCATGAATGCCGCCAATTCCGAACCCGGCCTCCTCCCGTTTCACCCGGCGGAGGCCAATGAAATGCGGCAAGACTGGCCCCGAATCCTGAACGGCCAACCGGTCCTCAGGGTCGTGGCACTGATATCGGACAGCGTAGAGAGGCCTGTTGCCAGGCTTTGCCTGCCGATTCGCATGCATGCAGGCGCCACGGTCGACTCCATGATTGTCGCCGCGGAGCCGGCGGACATCCATTGCGCCGACATCTGGGGCGGCGCCGACAATGCCGGGGCCATCGGCCACCAGGACTCCGGACCGGCCGGCGTCAATCCCGATAATGCAGGACCCGATAACGCAGGACCCGATAACGCCGGAATGGAACCATCATCATTGCCGCTGGAAACGCGTCTTGCGTTCAAGGCCCGCATTCAAGAGGCGACAAGCGAACTGAAACGTCAGGCCGCCTGCCGACCTGACGCCGAACGCCGGGGAATGCTGCTGGAGGCAGCGCGGCTCCAGCGTCTCGCCCGCAAATACTGAGCCTCGACACCCGTCTTGCGGGCTTATCGCCCCGCTTAACGCAACCGAAACCTTTGCCGCATAGGGTTAACGCTTAGCCATCGATACTGGAGGTGCATCGTCATGACCGGGAACACCCGCATATCGGGCATATATCCGAATTATTTTCGTCATATTGGCGATTCTTGCCGCCCACCCGGTCGACGGCGCGGCACTGGCGCCCGTTAATCCGCTACCCTTTTTGAAATCGGCGGTCAAAGGACCGAAAAATGCTCAAGAACGTACCAATTCGCGTCAAGCTGTTCATTGCACCCGTCATTATTTCATTGCTGATGGTCGGTATCTGGCTCGGCGCCCGTCATGGGTTTGTCCAGCAGGGGGCCGCACTCGACACCGTCGTGAACGAAAACTTCGCCTCGGCCAATGACAGCGCCCGCCTGCTTCAGACTGTCAGCGAAACGCAATCCGACATTTTCCGCCTCATGGTCTGGGGACGGCTTCAGCGCGACGCCGAGGAACTGGACGCAATCCGGGGGTCGATCGACCAGCGGATTGAAGCCGTCACGACACTGGCCGGCACGATCTGGCCCGAATTTGCCGAGCTGAGCGAGGATGAGGACGACTCCGGCGACGTTGAGGCCGACAATGCCATCGTCGAGGAGTTGCACAACTATATCCAGGCAGCGACGCGCGGGGCGGACATGGCGCGCCTGAACCCGACACTGGCCAGTGCCGTCGTCGTCAGCGCGGCGACATCCTACGATAATCTCAGCCAGATGCTGGAAGCCGAATATGACGCAACCGTCGAAGGCGCCCGGCAGCAGCGCGACCGCAGTGCCGAGACGATCGACGAAATCAGCGGATATCTGACGGCCGCTGTCGCGGGTGCCGTCTTCCTTGCGGCACTGCTGACGCTGCTCATGGGCGGCCATATTGCAGGCGCTATTCGGCGCAGCGTCGTGGTGACGTCACGTCTCGCCGAAGGCGACACTGCCGTCGATGTGACGGATACCGATCGAAGGGACGAGATCGGATTGATCAACCGTTCACTACAGGTCTTCAAGGAAAACGCTCTCAAGGTCCAGAATCTGACCGATGAGGAAATTCAGCGCGCCCGCGAGCGTGAAGCCAAGGCCGCGGAGGAGAAGCGCCGGAGTGAAGTTCTGGCCCTTGCCAACGAACTTGAGTCGAACGTCAAGACGGTCGTTGACGGTCTTTCCAAGGCCTCGTCGGAGATGTCGGCCGAGACCGAGACGATGACCCGAAGGGTGGCCGATGCCACCACACAGGCCGATGCGGCCTCGACGGGTTCCCGCGATGCCAGCAACAAGATCACGGCGATGGCGGCGGCGATCGAGGAACTCAGCAGTTCGATCGACGAAGTGGGCAGCCGGGCGTCGGAATCGATGGATATCGCCAACCGCGCGGTGGAAGAGGCAAAATCAACGGACGCCACGGTCGCCAGCCTCAGCGAAGCAGCCCAGCGGATCGACGAGGTGATTGCCCTCATCGACGACATTTCCAAGCAGACCAACCTGCTTGCCCTCAACGCCACGATCGAAGCCGCCCGCGCCGGCGAGGCCGGAAAAGGATTTTCAGTCGTCGCCAGTGAGGTCAAGAGTCTGGCCAATCAGACCGGCAAGGCCACCACTGAAATCGCCACTCAGATCGCGACCATGCAATCGGTGACCAACAACGCGGTAAATGACATTCGCAGCATCGCGAAAACCATTACGTCCATCAGCGAGGTGGCGTCGGCCATTGCGTCGGCTGTCGCGCAGCAGACCTCGGTGACGCGCGAAATCTCCGGAAACGTCCAGCAGGCGTCCGACACCGCCGATCAGGTTGCCGAAAACGTGTCTTCCGTATCAGGGGCGATGGGAGAGACCGGCAAGGCCGCAACCAACGTTCTCCATCAGGCCGAAGGCCTGGCCGAACGCGCTCAGGATCTCGACGCGCAGGTCGGCGAATTCCTGAACCGGCTGCGCGCCGACTAGAAATATTCATTGCTCCGTCATGCCGGCAAAGGGGCGTCGATCGGAAGGAAAAATGGCGAACGCACCGCCCCACCTGATCGTCCCTGACCTGATCAGGGCCCCGATCCGGTTGCACCTGGGGATCTGCACCTGGGGGCGAGCCGTCCGACGCACCCTGTCGCGCGCTTGGACGGGCCCGGAGGGTCGCGTTGCGGCGGTACAGACGGATGGGAATGTGAGAAGTGCGGGCTAGAACGGTGACTGCCCGCCGGCGTGGTCGAACTGAAAAATGGGTTCGAGCGCGTCAGGTCCGTCGATGCTGCAGTCGATGTCGTGGATGTGGCCGTTTTCAAGTGAATAGATCATACCGTGGACGCTCAGCGCGTGGCCACGCGCCCAGGACGACTGGACGGTCCGGGTACGACAGACATTGATCACCTGATGGCGGACGTTCAACTCGGCCAGCCGATCCATCCGCGCATTGTCGGACGGCAGTGCCGCCAGCTCCTGATGATGCAGGCGCTGGATATCCCGGATCGGCTGCAGCCAGTTGTCGACCATGTTGAAGGCCACGCGGTCCAGCGAGGCGCGCACGCCGCCACAGCCGTAGTGGCCGCAAACGATAATGTGGTGGACGCCAAGCGCCCGGACCGCAAATTGCAGCACTGCCAAAAGATTGGAATCGATCGGATGGACCTGATTGGCGATATTGCGGTGAACGAACAGTTCACCCGGATCCATGCCAATGATCTGATTCGCAGGAACCCGCGCGTCCGAACACCCGATCCATAAGTAATCCGGTGTCTGTTGCCGGGCGAGCCTGGCAAAGAAATCGGGATCCTGTTCAGTTTTGCGTGCCGACCATTCCCGGTTTCGCGACAAAAGGTCTTCCAAGGCCGTCATGGTTCTGCACCCTCTCGGAAACGATTCACTGCTGCGATTCTCTGATGCGACAAATTGATGCCGGGCGCGGCACCGCTACAGGCCGGATGCTATGAGCGTCAAAGCCAAATGCAAATCCTTATCGATACCGGACGGCGGATGGTGCGGAAATGGGGACAAAAATGGGTACGACCGTCGCCGCCGGCACCGTAATGGCGGCAATCAACGGACTGCTGGCCGTCGCCATGGGCGCCATCGGCGCCCATGGCGGATCGGGCGAACACTCCGCCACGTCAATCACAACAGGCAGCACATTTCAGCTGGCTCATGCCGGTGCGCTGGTCGGACTCGCGGCGCTGGCCGACCGGACTCCGTCCATTGGACGAGGCCGCGTGCTGCTATCGGGGGCTGTCTGGCTGATCGGCCCGGGCGCCGCCGTATTCGCCGTCGCTCTGTATGCTTCGGCGTTCGGCACGGCCGTCGCCGGTGCCGCCCCGTTCGGCGGACTGGCCATGATTGCGGGTTGGTGCCTGTTGCTGGCCTATGGCGTTCGATCCATTGCCGTGCCGGCCAAAAGCTCGCGCCCATCGGTCCGATCAACGTGGCGATCGACCGGCGAACGACGACCTCCCGATTCCGGAACCGGTTCGGGGCCATAGCCGTCTTCGAAAAGCGACTCCAGCGCTTTCATGACCGTGACCGCCGCATCCCCCTTCAATCCGTAGAATACCGTCTGAGCGCAACGGCGGGTCGCAACCAGTCCATCCTCGCGCAGGCGCGCCAGATGCTGGGACAGGGCCGACTGACTCAACCCGACCAACGGCTCCAATTCGCCAACCGCGTGCTCCCCGCGAGAGAGATGACAAAGGATGCGGAGTCGTCGCTCATTGCCGATCGCCTTCAGGAGCGTCGACGCGTGGCCGGCGTTTTCGCACAATTCCTGGAATGGCACGTTTTGACCCTGGCGCGGCACATCCTGAAATGGCTGCATCGGTCCCATCCGGTTTCCCCGCTGCTGTACGTCCGCACACGACCCGTTGCTTGCCCGGCTCGCTCACGGCTCAATGTGATACGGCTTCGTATATGAACAACAGTGTCGGCGCGAAGTTCCTTCACTGCTTGCATTTTTCTTTGCGCCGCTTCGCCCTATTATCCATTAAGATCGCAGCACTGCTGTTTTGCCGGTCGGCACCATTGACAACGAGTCGTAAATCGCATGTCGCAGCACCGCCTCGATGCCCGGGGACTGAAATGCCCGCTGCCCGTCCTGAAGGCACGGCGGGCCCTTGAATCCGCCCAGCCCGGCGACCGGCTGCTGGTGACCGCGAGCGATCCGGCAGCCAGACGGGATTTCCCGGAATTCTGCGACGCCGCCGGCCATCGGCTCGACTCTATGGACACAGCCACCGATGGCACCATCACACTCAGTATCGTAAAGGGCTCGAAAGGCTCCTGACGCGATGCTCCCGCGATCGATGTCAGCGAAACAGGTCACGAACACAACAGGTTGGTAATGCAGACGGCTTTATTTCAGCATCAAAGCTTCCTCGGTCACGATACCGGCGCCGGCCATCCGGAACGGCCGGAACGGATGACGGCGGTTCACCGCGTGCTGGAGGACGAGGCCTTTGCCTTGCTCGAACGGATCGAGGCGCCCGCCGGAACCGAAGACCAGATACTCGGCGTCCACGCGGCACACCATCTGCAGCGGGTTCAGGCGGCGATGCCGGAATCGGGGCTTGCGATGATCACCGGCGACACCGTTGCCTGCCCGACAACACTCACCTCCGCACTGCATGCCGTCGGCGCCGCCTGCGCCGCCGTGGACGGCGTCGCGGCCGGAACCCTGCGCAACGCGTTCTGCGCCGTTCGTCCGCCCGGTCACCATGCCGAAAGCGACCGGGCAATGGGGTTCTGCTTTTTCAACAATGCCGCAATCGCGGCGCATCATGCCGTCCATCACCATGGCATGGAGCGGGTGGCGGTCCTGGATTTCGACGTTCACCACGGGAACGGAACACAGGAAATTTTCTGGAAACGCCCGGATCTGTTCTACGGCTCGACCCATCAAGAGCACATCTTTCCCGGCACCGGCCGCGCCGACGAGCGGGGCGACCACAATACCATCGTCAATGCACCACTGCCTATGGGCTCCAACGGTGCTGCGATGCTGGCCGCCTTCGACGAGCGCATCCTGCCGGCGCTTCGGACGTTCCATCCGGAATTGATCATCATTTCGGCCGGATTCGACGCACATCGGCTCGACCCGTTGGCAGGGCTCGCATGGACCGAAGACGACTACGAGGCCGTCACGCGGCGGATCATGACGGCGGCCGATGAACTTTGCGGCAGCCGCCTGGTTTCGGTCCTGGAAGGGGGCTATCATCTCGACGCCCTTGCCCACAGCGTCGCCCGGCATTTGCGCCTTCTGATGGAGGCATGATCCCGCGGCGCGGCAGTGTTAACGTCGCACCGCTTGCTACGACCGCGTGCCTTGCCTAGAGTGTGGCCGGACCGCAGCCGCCGGATGGCCGGCGGGCTGCGATGATGTTCAGGAACGTCGCTTTTTTCGTCGGGAGTATCCATGGCCGGGCAATCCACTCAGCCGCCAAAGATCGACAAGATGAGTTTCGAAGACGCCCTGGCCGAATTGGAAGCCATCGTGCGCCGACTCGAAAGTGGAGAGGTGAAGCTCGACGACGCGATCGCCGCTTACGAGCGCGGCGCATCGTTGCGTGCCCATTGCGAAGCCAAACTGCGGGAAGCACAGGCCAAGGTCGAGAAAATCACGCGCGACTCCGACGGTACCGTCACGGCCGAAAGCGCCGACATCCAATGACATCAAACCATACCCCGAAGGCCGGCGACGAGGTCCAGAGCCTGATGGCCGACGCTGCCGAACAGGTGGAAGTCGTCCTCAATCGCCTGTTGCCCCGGCTGCGCGGCCCCGAAGCACGCCTTTCCGATGCCATGCGCTATGCGGTGCTGGGGGGCGGCAAACGGTTACGGCCGTTCCTCGTGCTGTCCAGTGCGGATCTTTTCGGTGTTGCCCATGGCTGTGCCCTGCGCGTTGCCGCTGCCATCGAATGCATCCACTGCTATTCACTGGTTCATGACGACCTGCCTGCGATGGACGATGACGACCTGCGGCGCGGCAAGCCGACGCTGCACATCGAATACGACGACGCCACGGCAATACTTGCCGGCGATGCGCTGCAGGCCCTAGCCTTCGAGATCCTGGCCCATTCCGACACCCACGAGGATCCGACCGTGCGCTGCCGGCTGATCGCCGCACTGGCGCACGCCGCCGGAGCCGGAGGCATGGTCGGCGGCCAGATGATGGACCTCGCCGCAGAGAACGAGGCATTCGATATCGGAGCGATCACGCGGCTGCAGCGGCTCAAGACCGGCGAACTCTTCGCGTTTTCCTGTGAAAGCGGCGCCATCATGGGCCGTGCCGACGAAAACCGGCGCCACGCCATGCACGCCTATGCGCATGATGTCGGATTGGCATTTCAGATTGCCGACGATCTGCTGGATGTCGAGAGCACGGCAGAGCAAGCCGGCAAGGCGGTCGGCAAGGATGCAAACGCCGGCAAAGCGACCTTCGTATCGGAACTCGGCACCGAGCGCGCGCGCCATCAGGCGGGAATACTGGCCGAACAGGCCATCCGCCATCTGGATGTCTTCGACGATCGTGCCAATGTGTTCAGGGAAATCGCCCGCTTCGTCGTCAATCGCCGCAATTGACCAACGGGCGCCGCACCGGTCGCGCATCGGCGCGGCAGCTCGGACCCGGCTAGGAGAAGATCGACCATGGCCCCTGCCACCCCCCTTCTGGACAAGATTCTCTCACCGCGCGAATTGCGTCTGCTGTCCTCGCGGCAACTTGGTCAGGTGGCGGAAGAACTGCGGGCGGAGACGATCGACGCCGTCTCGGTAACGGGGGGGCATCTGGGCGCAGGGCTCGGCGTCGTGGAACTCACGGTCGCGCTGCATTATCTGTTCGAGACGCCTGACGACCGGATCATTTGGGATGTCGGCCATCAGTGTTACCCGCACAAGATCCTGACCGGCCGGCGCGACCGCATCCGCACGCTGCGCAAGGGGGGCGGGCTGAGCGGCTTTACCAAGCGCTCGGAAAGCAACTACGACCCCTTCGGCGCCGCCCACAGTTCGACCTCGATATCGGCCGGACTCGGCATGGCTGTGGCCCGCGATCTTTCCGGGCGCGATAACAACGTCGTCTGTGTTATCGGCGACGGCGCGATGACCGCCGGCATGGCGTACGAGGCCATGAATAACGCCGGGGCGATGGACAGCCGCCTCATCGTCATCCTTAACGACAACGATATGTCCATTGCCCCGCCCGTCGGCGCCATGAGCGGCTATCTGTCGCGACTGGTTTCGTCGCGCCGCTACCGGTCGCTGCGCGCCATCATGAAGGATCTGGCCGAGAAGTTTCCCCGGCCGATACAAACGGCCGCCCGCCGGGCCGAGGAATACGCGCGCGGTATGGTCACCGGCGGTACCCTGTTCGAAGAGTTGGGCTTTTACTATGTCGGGCCGATCGACGGTCACAACATCGACCATCTGCTGCCCGTACTCGAAAATGTCCGGGACTCCCGCGACGGGCCGGTTCTGGTCCATGTCGTCACGCAGAAGGGCAAAGGGTACAGCCACGCGGAAAATGCGGCCGACAAGTACCACGGGGTCTCGCGCTTCGACGTCGTCACCGGCACACAAGCCAAGACCAAGGCCAATGCCCCTGCCTATACACGCGTCTTTGCCGACAGTCTGATCAGCGAGGCCGAGCGCGACGAACGGGTCGTGGCGATCACCGCGGCCATGCCCTCGGGAACGGGTCTCAATCTTTTCCAGGAACGCTTTCCCTCCCGCTGTTTCGATGTCGGTATAGCCGAGCAGCACGGCGTCACCTTCGCGGCCGGCCTTGCGTCCGAGGGAATGCGCCCCTTCGCCTGCATCTACTCGACCTTCCTGCAGCGGGCCTACGACCAGATCGTGCACGATGTCGCCATCCAGTCGCTGCCGGTCCGTTTCGCGATCGACCGGGCGGGACTGGTTGGCGCCGACGGCCAAACCCATGCCGGGAGTTTCGACGTCGCCTATCTGGGATGCTTGCCCGGTTTCGTGCTGATGGCGGCCGCCGACGAGGCCGAGCTGCGCCACATGGTGGCAACCCAGATCGGCATCGACGATCGACCGTCGGCCCTGCGCTATCCCCGCGGAGAAGGCCGGGGCGTCGACCTTCCCGAGACCGGCACGGCGATAGAGATCGGCCGGGGGCGGGTTCTGGCCGAAGGAACCAAAATTGCGCTGCTGAGCTATGGCGGCCGGCTCGGCGAATGTCTGACCGCGGCGGAAGAACTGGGTGCCCGCGGCCTCAGCACCACGGTGGCCGATGCGCGCTTCGCAAAGCCGCTGGATCACGATCTGATCCGCCGCCTCACCCGTGAACACGAAGTCATGATCACCATCGAAGAAGGATCGATCGGCGGCTTCGGTTCCCAGGTTCTGCATTTCATGGCACTGGACGGGCTGCTGGACGGCGGTGTCAAGCTGCGTCCCATGGTCCTGCCGGATCGATTCATCGACCATGACAAGCCCGAGGCGCAGTACCAGCAGGCCGGGCTGACAGCGCGCGATATCGTCGCCACGGCCCTGGCAACGCTCGAACACGGCAGTTCGAGCGCCTCGATCCGGGCATAGGCACACCATGCCCCCCCATTCAGGAGTCCGGGCAGGATCCCGGTCAGCACCGCGCGAACGCGCCGACCAGCTGCTCGTCGACCGGGGGTTGGCCGACAGCCGCAGCCGCGCTCAGGCACTGATCATGGCGGGCCTGGTCTTCAGCGAGACGACCCGGATCGACAAGCCGGGGTCGCGGCTTGCCGGTGACGCTCCACTATCGCTCAAGGGGCGCGATCATCCCTGGGTCAGCCGTGGCGGCCTGAAGCTGGAAAAGGCGCTGAGCGCATTCGACATCGACCCGAGCGATGCCACTGCCATCGATGTCGGGGCGTCGACCGGCGGGTTTACCGACGTGCTGCTGAGCCGCGGCGCCCATCACGTCTATGCCGTGGATGTCGGCCACGGGCAACTGGCCTGGCGTATTCGCCAGGACGAGCGGGTCACCGTCCTGGAGCGCACGAACGCCCGATTCCTGTCGACCGCCGAAGTGCCAGAACCGGTCGATCTGATCGTTTGCGATGCCAGTTTCATCGGACTGAAAGTCGTGTTGCCGGCGGCGATGGCGCTGGCGGCGCCGGACGCCAAACTCATCGCCCTCATCAAACCGCAATTCGAAGTCGGCAGAGGCCGGGTCGGCAAGGGCGGTGTGGTGCGCGATCCCGCCTTGCATACCGAAGTATGCGCAGGCATCGAGGCATGGCTGACGGCGACGCCCGGCTGGGCCAGCCTCGGCGTTGTCGAAAGCCCGATCACAGGCCCCGAAGGCAATGTCGAGTTTCTGATCGGCGGCCACTACGCCGAAGGGCGCCACCCATCAGGCGACGGCGAATCGGGAGTAGCCGACCGGTGACCCTCTGGCTGCTGCTCGGCGGTCTGGTTCTGGGGCTGGTTTTCGGGCCGTCGCTGTGGGTCCGTCGCGTTCTCAGCCGTCACGACCGCACGCGCAATGACTTTCCCGGCACCGGCGGGGAACTCGCCCGCCACCTGTTGGACGAAGCCGATCTGCAGAACGTCGTCCTCGAAGATGCCACTACCGGTGATCATTACGACACGGATGCAAAGGCCGTGCGGCTGACACCGCGCGTTATGGGTGGACGTTCCGTCACCGCCGTAGCGGTGGCCGCGCACGAGGTTGGGCATGCCATCCAGGACCGCGACGGTTTCGCACCGCTTCGATACCGCAACACAGTGTTGTCTTCGGCTCGGACCATGCAACGCGTGGGGCTGGCGGTCATGGTGCTGGCACCAGTTTTCGGTGCCGTCGCCGGTTCGCCGGTGGCCGCAGCCCTGCCGCTCGTCGTCGGTGTCCTGATACGCGGGTCAGCGGTCCTGGCGGCCCTGGCCGCTTTGCCGAGCGAGTTCGACGCCAGTTTCCAGAAGGCGCTGCCCATTCTGCGCGAGGGCGGCTATCTGGACGAGCGCGACATCCAGGCAGCTTCCGCCGTCCTGCGCGCAGCGGCGTTCTCTTATGTAGCCAACGCCGCCGTTCAGATCATCTTTGCCGGCCGTGGCGGTCTGCGCTTCTGACTGGATAATGCCCTGCGCTGCCGGCTAAAGCGCCGGCGCGAACGGCATATGCAGGGTCATCGCCTCCGGGTAACGCAGCATCGGCAGTATAGGCGCATAAGGCCGCCCCATAGGCCCCAGAACCTCAAGCCCCAGGCGCTCGTACAACGACGCCGTGGGCGCGCTCGACCGCGCTCCGAAGGAAAGACGTTCGGTCACGGAGGCCATCAGGTCGTCCAGAAAGTCCGGTTCCTCTGGCAACAGCCGCATCGTCATCGGCTCATCAGCACCGACCGAGAGCAGATCGCGGATTTCGTCCCGAGCCCGGTGCAGACCACCAAGGCTGTCGACGAGGCCCAGATCGGCGGCCTGCAGCCCGGTCCAGACGCGGCCACCTGCCAGATCGGCGACCCGGGCGTGCGGCATGTCGCGGCCGCTGGCCACTCGGTCGAGAAACGCGGCATGAAGGTCATCGACCGAAGCCTGAAGAATCTCCAGCTGTTCCGGCGAGAACGGCGTCGCGAACGACCACATGTCGGCGTTGCGGCCCTCGCGGATCGTTTCGACCGTCACGCCCAGGCGTTCAGCCAACGGTCCGAGCGTGACCTTGCCGCTGAATACACCGATGGATCCCGTCAGCGTGGTGGGCGTCGCCACGATCCGATCGGCATGAACGGCGACCCAGTACCCGCCCGACGCCGCCGACGCGCCCATGGAGACCACGGTGGCCAGACCGCTGTCGCGCGCCCGGGACAGGGCGTTGGCGATCAGTTCCGATCCGATCGCCGACCCGCCACCGGTGTCCAGCCGCAAAAGCACTGCGTCGAATTCGTCGGCCGAGATGACGTCGTCGATCGTTTCCGCCACCGATGTCGCGGACATGGTATCGAAAAGGCCGCCAGGTGCCTGATCGGCTTCGCGTTCCAGAATCATGCCATCGGCATGGATCAGCGCGACGCGGATTGGTCCGGATACCTCATCCGATTCACGGCCAGCATCCGCCGGGTCAATCCCGTTCTCGCCATCCGCCACGGGCAGCGAAAGGTAATCCTTCGCGGTCATTTCGACCATATCGGCGCCGAACCACGCTTCCATCCGATCGGCAAGCGCCCGGTCGCCGCCCAGCGTATCCACCAGCCCGCCTGACTGCGCAGCGGCCGCAGGCAGCGGGCCAGCGTCAATCAGGGCCGCGACGTCCCGAGCGCCGATGCCGCGATTTTCCGCGATGGTGTTGGTCAGGACAGCGAACGACGCCTCAAGAATGGAGTCGAGCATTTCCCGATGTTCTTCGCTCAGCGCGTTTCCCGTCAGGGTTTCAGGGAAGGTCTTGTAAGGACCGCTGCGCACGAACTGGACCGATACGCCAAGATCGTCGAGAGCCTCACCGGCAAAGATGGGCTGCGCCGCCAACCCGGTAAGCCCCAGCGCGCCGATCGGGCGCAGGATGATCCGGTCGAACGCGCTGGCAACCATATAGGACGCATTGGCCGGCCCCGGAGCGCCGAACGAGTCCGCAAAGGCCACCGTGGGCTTGTCGCTTTCCTGGAATCGCTCGATCGCCGCCTCGATTTCACTGGCCATCGAAAGACCGAAGACGTCGCCGCCAAATCGGGCGCTAACCCCCAGGACGCGGGGATCGTTCGCCGCCCTTTCCAGCGCGCTTTCCAGCTCGTACAACGTCAGCGGTTGCCCGCCCAGCAACGCCTCTATTCCGCCACCGTTCGGCCGGACATCGACCGGGGCATCCCGCAGATCGAGACTGAGCACGATCCGGTCCGGTGGCGGTGGACGGCTATCGGCCAGAAAGATGTGGTATGCAGCGATTCCGCCGCCCAGCGCGCCGACGAGAAACAGGAGTCCGATGACGGCAAACAATCGAACGATAAAACGCCACATTCTACATCCTATCCGGGCAGAGGCAGAAGAAGATCAGGGCTTGAAGGGTTCGGGCCGGCTCCGCGGATGGCAACAAACCAGCTAGCGATTCAGGGCGTGATACTCGGAATTCGGGATCATATCCACCCCGGTCGCAACCCTGTTGGACATATTGAAGAAGCCGATCACGTCGCAGAGGTCGAAAAAGGCATCGCCGACGATGCCGACAGCCGCCAGTTGATCGCGATCCGTGGCCGTGACGGCGGAAGGATCGACGGTCAGCTTCCAGGCAAAGTCGCACATGGCGCGCTGGCGCTCGGGCAGTTCCGCCACCCGGTGGTTCATCACCATCATCTCACCGAGTTGCGGGTCTCCCGACAACCGGCGAACAGCCTGGCCATGAGCCACCTGACAATAATAGCAGCGATTGGCCGACGAGACGACGACGGCAACCATCTCGCGCTCCAGCTTGGTCAGCGGACTGTCACCCAGCATCAGTTCATTATAGGTGGCGATAAAAGTCCGCAATTTTGCCGGCCTGCTGGCATAGGCGCGAAGTACATTGGGCACGAAACCCAGTTTTTCGACGCAGACGTTGAAATATTCCTGTAAATCCTCGTCCAGTGTGGACGGGTCGGGAACCGGCAATGCCATGACGTGATCCGGCTGCGGCATGGAGAAATTCCTTTCGCGGCTTTTTCCGATCCGGGGTTCGCTCGCTGGACGCCTAGAGATCGCCGGCGCCGAACTCGGCTTCATAATGCGCTTTCAGCCGGCGCATGGCGATCATCGTATTGCGCATCAGAACCGAAACGGTGACAGGCCCGACACCGCCAGGGACCGGCGTGATCCAGCCGGCGTGCTCGACGCAGCTATCGTAGTCCACATCGCCGACGACGATCTTGCGCCCGTCAGGCCCATCGACCTCGTTGATGCCGATATCGATGATCGCCGCTCCCGGCTTGACCATCTCGCCGGTCAGCAGCCGGGGCCGTCCCACCGCGACGAAGACGGCATCGGCTCGACGGGTGTGGATCTGCAGATTGCGCGTCATATGATGGCAGACGGTGACAGTCGCCCCCTCGGCCATCAGCAGAAAGGCGATCGGCTTGCCGACGATCTCGGAATGGCCGACCACGACGACCTCAAGCCCCTTGAGCTCCAGATTGGTCCGTTTCAGCATTTCGACCGACGCCATGGCCGTGCAAGGGGCAAGATCGAGTTCATTGTAGACGATGTTTCCGATCGATGTCGGGTGCATTCCCTCCACGTCCTTCAGCGGATGGACGGCAATTTGCAGCGCCTTGACCGATATGTGCCGGGGGACGGGGCGCTGGATGATAATCCCGGTCACGGTGGGATCGACGTTCATCGCCCTGATCGCCGCGAGCAGTTCCTGCTGGCCGACATTCTCCGGAAAGTTCCGCTCTTCAAACACGATGCCGATTCGTTCGGCGATACGGCGCTGGTTGCGGACATAGACATCGACGGCGGTGACATCGCCCACCGTGATCGACATGAGCTTGGGACTCCAGGACGTCTTCTTGAGCGCCTCGACCTCGGCGGCAACGCCCGCCAGAATTTCGTCGGCGACCGCGCGTCCGCGCAGATCCCGGTTGCTCATGTCTTCCCCCTGTTCGTTGATGGCATCGTCGTTGGTGGCGGCGGTCCGGCCGCCGGAGACCGAATCTGATCGATTGCTACAGCCCCTGATCCGGCCGCAAGGCACGCTGTCTCATCCAGTGATCGGCCAGCACCAAAGCCATCATGGCTTCGCCGACCGGCACGGCGCGGATCCCGACACAGGGGTCATGGCGGCCGCGCGTCTGCACATCGGTCTCCTGGCCGTCGGAGGTGATGCTTCGCCGCGGCACAAGGATCGAACTGGTCGGCTTGACGGCGAACCGGCAGACGACATCCTGGCCAGAGGAAATCCCGCCGAGCACACCTCCGGCATGGTTCGAGCCGAAGACCGTCTCGCCGCCGGCGCCGAGGCGCATCTCGTCGGCGTTTTCCTCGCCCCGCAATGCTGCGGCAGCGAAGCCGTCGCCGATCTCCACGCCCTTGACGGCGTTGATTGTCATCATTGCGCGCGCCAGATCGCCGTCGAGTTTGTCATAGATCGGCTCGCCGAGGCCGGCCGGGACGCCACTGGCGACGACTTCGATCACGGCGCCGATACTGCTGCCCGCCTTGCGGATTTCCCCAAGCCGGGCGTCCCATACCGGCACCGTTTCCGGATCCGGACAGAAGAAATCGTTGGCGTCGACCGCCGACCAGTCCCAACGCGACCGGTCAACGCCGCTGTCGCCGATGGCCACCAGCGCGCCCCGGATCGAGACACCCGACAAGACCTTGCGGGCGATCGCGCCCGCAGCGACCCTGGCCGCCGTCTCGCGCGCCGACGACCGACCGCCCCCGCGATGATCGCGGATGCCGTATTTGCGGTCGTAGGTGTAGTCTGCATGACCGGGCCGGTAGGTCTGCGCGATAGTGCCATAGTCCTTGCTGCGCTGATCGGTGTTCTCGATCATCAGCGAAATCGGCGTCCCCGTCGTCCGCCCCTCGAATACGCCGGACAGGATACGCACCGCATCGGGTTCGCGCCGCTGGGTCGTGTATTTGGATTGCCCAGGACGCCGCCGGTCCAGAAAGTGCTGAATGTCGGCTTCGCCCAATTCGATTCCGGGCGGGCAGCCATCGACAACCACGCCAAGCGCCGGCCCGTGGCTTTCGCCCCAGGTCGTGAAGCGGAACAAGGTGCCGAAGCTGTTACCGGCCATGCCATCAGTCTTTCGTGGTGTCGTTGGCTCAAGCGGCCTGTGAGGGTCTCGGCTGCTGCCCGGCGGTCTATTCCTGCTCGCGCTGTACGCTCAGCGACCGCAGCAATTCCGCCGACTCAGCCGCCATGTCTTCCGCGACCATGCCGACGGTATGATAGCCGCAATCCACGTGATGGACCTCGCCTGTGACACCGCTGCCCAGATCGGACAACAGGTATACCCCGGCGTTGCCGACCTCGTTGATGGTGACGTTGCGCTTCAGCGGCGCGTTATATTGATTCCATTTGAGGATATAGCGGAAATCCCCGATGCCGCTGGCGGCCAGAGTGCGGATCGGCCCTGCCGAAACCGCGTTGACGCGGATGTTCCGCCCTCCGACATCGGTTGCGAGATAGCGGACACTTGCTTCGAGCGCCGCCTTGGCGACCCCCATGACGTTATAGTGCGGCATGACTCGCTCGGCGCCGTAATAGGTCAGGGTCAGCAGCGAGCCGCCCTCGTTCATCATCGGCACCGCACGCTGCGCTACGGCCGTAAAGCTGTAGCAGGAGATATCCATCGTCCGCAGAAAATTGTCGCGCGAGGTCTTCAAATAGTAACCGTCGAGTTCCGACTTGTCGGAATAGGCGACCGCATGAACGACGAAATCAATGGATCCCCATTTCTCACCCAGAATCTCGAACACGTTATCGATACTGGCGTCATCCGTAACGTCGCAGGGAATGATCAGGTCCGACCCGGCCTGCGCGGCCAGCGGCCGTACGCGTTTGGCCAGCGCTTCACCCTGATAGGTAAAGGCCAGTTCCGCCCCATGAGCGGCGCAAGCCGAGGCAATCCCCCAGGCGATCGAGCGATCGTTGGCCACACCCATGATCAGGCCGCGCTTTCCGGCCATGAGCGGAGTTTGTACGGACATAAACGGGCCTCATCCACCTTGCTGAACGGTCATGGCCGGCCGCAATGATGGGCCTGCCTTCGGCGTGCGCCGGCCGGCCCGGCGCCCATGTGTCAGAAGCAGACCCATGAACGGACGGCGTACCGATCGCCTCGAAATTTGTGATCCTACACGAAAGGCCATTGCGGTCAAACCTGCCCGCGACTTGCATTTGACCTCTCGATCGGTCGATATGATGGTCTAGTCTCATTCTACCGGCGCGCGCGCAAGGTTTTCCGGCGCACGAAGCCGGTGATAGCCCTGCCCGAAGTGGGACAAACCCAGGTGGTCCAAATGGACGATGCGACCTCTATCGGCCGCCATGAAACGGCCGGTGATGCAACACCCGATCACGGGCGGGTCGGGCGCTGGCTGGCGTCGGTATCCGAGCGGGGCGGGTTTCCGGCGGCCCTCGCCGCGAAAGCGGAAATGGCCCGGCAGCCGGCGAACAGCCTTCTGGCGTTCCTCAGATATGCCGGGCGGCGTTTCGGCGAGGACAATCTGTTCCTGGCCGCTGCGGCGCTGACCTATACCACGTTGTTGTCGCTGGTGCCGCTCGCGGCCATCGTCATCGCCATTCTTTCTGCGTTTCCCGCCTTTACCCAGTTTCAGGACGAGGTTCAGTCCCTCGTCTTTCAGGCGGTGGTGCCCGAAGTCGGGGATGCCGTACTCGATCAGCTGGTCGTTCTGGCAGAGAACACCGGCGGACTGACGGCATTCGGTCTGATCGGCGTCATAGTGACGGCGTTTCTGCTTCTGGCCACCATCGAATCGGCGTTCAACAACCTCTGGCGGGTCAAGATCAGCCGCCCCCTGATGACGCGATTTCTATCCTTCTGGGCTATCCTGACCTTCAGCCCGATCCTGGTCGCATTCGGCATCTCGGTGACGGTTCAACTGTTTTCCAGCGGGCCAGTAGGGGGCGAAGCGACGCTCATTGGCGGCTTCCTGCGGACGATGATCGCGCCGGTCGTCGAATTCGCCCTGCTGATGCTGCTGTTCATGATCATTCCCAACACCCAGGTCAATTACGGCGATTCCGCCATTGGCGCCGCCGTCGGCACGGCACTGCTGGAGCTCGCGCGCTGGGTGTTCGGCATCTATGTCGGCGCAGCGACCTACGAGACCGTCTACGGCGCCCTGGCAACGGTGCCCATTTTTCTGATCTGGATCTATCTCGTCTGGTCGACGGTCCTGGTGTCGGCGCTGGTGGCCGCGGCATTGCCCGATTGGCGGGCCGGTCGGCTGTCAGCCGCCATGGACGAACCGGAAAAGCGGTTCCGCAGCCTCTCGGCCTGCGTCTCGGTGCTCGGGGTCCTGCACCGCGCCAGCCTGACCGGACATCTCGCCCACCCGCGACTCCTCCGCCGCATCCTGCACATGAACACGTCCGAAATCGATCAGGTTCTTGACGCTTTGCGCGACGCCTGTTTCGCCGTTCAGACGGATGACGGCCAATGGGTCTTGTCGCGCGATATCCGCGAGGCGACATTATGGACGCTTATGGAAGCCCTCGGCTATGGCTATGAAGCGACACTGGAGGCCAACCCGGATCCGGATCAGGCCCGCAGGGTCGCGACCCTGATCGAAAGCTCGCGCGAGCAGGGTCAGCGGATTCTATCGGTCCCGCTGGTCGATCTGGTGTCTGACAGCGCCGATCAGAAACCCGCATCACCGCGCGGATCGTAGTTCTTCGGCGGATTCCACCCTTCGATCAGCGCCTTCAGGGCCGGATCCGGCGGGTCCGGCAGGATCAATTCGAGCGTCACGAGCTGGTCCCCCCATTCGCCCGTCACACGATCCATGACCCCCTTGCCGCGAAGTCGCAATACGCGGCCGCTCGACGATCCGGTAGGCACCTTCAGCGCAACCCGGCCATGGACGGTCGGCGTGTCCACCGTCCCGCCGAGGATGGCTTCCTTCAGCGTTATCGGCAGCAGCAGATGGATTGTCGACCCGTCGCGCCGGAAATGGCTGTGCGGCGCCACCGTCAAGGTAACCAGCGCGTCGCCGGGCGTGCCGCCGCCCATGCCTTTCAGCCCCTGCCCCTTGAGCCGCAAAACCTGATCGGTCGTGGCACCCGCCGGGATCGCGACGGTGATCGTGCGGCCATCCGACAGGGTCAGCCTTTGTTTGCCACCGGCAGCCGCATCCACGAATGGCACGACCAGATCGTACTGCACGTCCTTGCCGGCCATTCGGCGGAACAGGTCGCTGAAAGATCGCCGGGCCCCACCGGCCGTCCCCTGATCGCTGCTCTGTCGTCCTGACTTCTGACTGCCCGCCCCGGGATCATTGGTGCCCGTCTCCTTTGCGGTTCGATCGCCGCTGCCGGAGTCGTTCGCGCTGCGCCGGGCGGCCTCGGGCGACCCTCCCGTGGTACGCGTGTGCGGTCCCGGACCGCGCCAGGATCGCCATCCGCGCGTCAACGGCCGCCCCTCGGCATCAATGAGACCCCGGTCGTACCGGGACCGCTTGTCAGGGTCGCCAAGCAGGGCATAGGCCCCGGCGACCTCCTTGAAGCGTCGTTCCATCGACGGATCGCCCGGATGAAGGTCGGGATGAACCTCCTTGACCAGCCGGCGATAGGCTTGCTTGACCTCGTCCGGCGCAGCGTTGCGGGTCAGTCCCAGTATCCGATAAGGGTCGCGCATGGCCGTCGCTGCGTCCGATTGCTTTGAAAGGCTGGTCACGTTGCCGAGCGGGGCGTCGAATTCCGTGCCGAGGTCGCGGCGGCCCGACAATGTCGCAAACAAAAACGCCCGCCCCCGACCCCCTCGGAAGAAATCCGTCGGAGCCAGAGTGCAGGCGCATTGTTACAGTGTCGTTAATCGCGGGGCGCAAAACACCGTTCCCGAAGCCGAAACAGAGGGAATGGCCGGCGCCCCGATTGGCCTATGAAGACAAGCGCAGGATGATCAGCTGACCACCTGCCATGTGCCGTCGGCGGCCCGGCATGCCGTGCCACGACCGGTTTCGGCTCGTCCGTCGACATAGATCGTCTGGGTAAAGTCACGGCAATTCCGGCCATCACGGGTATAGGTCCGTACGGGCGTAATTTCGCCACGATTGCCGGTGTCCGGGTTGCTCCAGGAACGGGCCTGACCAGCCGGCGCCTGCTCCATCGCGCGCTGATAGGTTTGCGCATGCTGCTGCTGATCCCGCTCGTCCAGCATACGGCCGAGCTCGCTGCCGATCAGGCCGCCAAGGGCACTGCCGATACCGACGGCGACCATGGTCCCGCTGCCGCTTCCGATCTGCGATCCGGCCAGACCACCCAGACCGGCGCCGACGATACCGCCGCCCATTTGACCGGGACCCGCTTGACATGCGGCCAGTGCAAGACCAGCTCCGGCTACGATGGCGAATCTTACTCTCATAACAATATCCTCCTGACACGGTCCCCGTTACGGACGGGCTTTGTTTTTGATCCGGCAATGCCGGACCGTGCGATGATCGGCTACCACAAGCAGCCCGGCGCAGCCGAAGCTGCCCCATTTTGTAATAAACACGGTACTCCGCGACGAGTTCCGTCGAACGGCCCCACACCCGGCAAGGATCACCCCTGACTCTTTTAGGGTATTCCTTTTCGTCGTACGCAGCGTACCCTATGTAGACATTGAGACACAACTATGGCCTTCAAGCGGTGAATCACGGATGAGCATAGACTATCTCGCGAACGATACTCCACTGGCGACAACCGATCCGTTCGCCATCTTCGATTCCTGGATGGAGGCCGCCACGGAATCAGAGGTCAACGACGCCAACGCCATGGCCCTGGCAACGGTAGCCCCGGATGGCTGGCCATCGGTCCGAACCGTCCTGCTGAAGGGCGTTGATTCGGCCGATTCCGAGCCACGGGGTTTCATTTTCTACACTAATCTCGAAAGCCGCAAGGCACGCGAACTTCAGGCGACGCATCACGCGGCAATGCTGTTTCATTGGAAATCCGTGCGACGGCAGATTCGCATCGAAGGCAGCGTCGCCCTGGTTTCCGACGCCGAGGCCGATGCCTATTTTGCCACGCGGCCGCGTGGATCGCAGATCGGCGCCTGGGCGTCGCAGCAATCCCGCCCGCTCAGGAACGGCCGCAGCGAACTGGAACAGCGGGTTACCCAGACCGAGGCTCGCTTCGAAGGGTCTGACGTACCGCGACCGGAATTCTGGTCGGGCTTCCGGCTGACGCCGAAACGGATCGAGTTCTGGCAGGACCGGCAATACCGCCTGCACGACCGGGCCGTGTTCGAAGCCGGACCCGGCGGCTGGACCGTGGAACGCCTTTACCCCTGATTCGTTTCGGGGTTTGGCATCTCTTTCGCGCGCTCCTCTGGCACCATCTTCTCCTGGCTCGCTCGGGACTCCGACGCCGTCACCGTTTGTTAACGGTCGCACCGGCACCATGCCGACCCTACGCCCAAGGGAGAGCCGGCCATGTCGACCCGAATCCGAACCTTCAGGATCAGTGACGGTGATGCCGCGCACCGCGACGAAGCGACGGTTTCCGATTTTCTGCGGTCGGTGAACGCCGATCGCATCGATACCGCCTATGACGGTGGCGGGTGGCGTATTCTGGTGCTCTATAGCGACACGCGCGCAGAAGAAGAGTCCGCGCAGATCGAAAGCACCGTTGCCGGCGAATTGCGTGGCTGGCGCGCAGAGGTCGCACGCAATCTCGGCGTCAAGCCGGCCATGGTGATGTCTGATGACGCTGTCACCCGTGTCGCCCGGTACGTGCCGACAACCGTCATCGAGCTGCGGACCGTCCTCAATGCCGGCGCCGTCCCCGGCGATCCCTCGCCCGCTCTGGACAACCGATTCGAGAACGAGATCGTGCAGATCGTCCGCCAGACACTCGATTCGCTTGTGTGATTCCCGGCGTGTAACGCCCTGCGTGTGATCCGGAAATAATCGGACCGGCAGTTGCCGCCCGGTTTGACCGGCCGTTCGCCCGCTGCTATGGCTGCGCCCTTATGCCGCCCTTCGTGCCGTCGGCGCCACGAAGCGGCTTTCGCTTGCGTTCCGTTACGAGGATACCAATCTCAAATGGCGGGATCGCACGGCCCATCCGATCGGCCATCGGAACACCGCATGGCTGTCGGAGACAGACGAACGACATGACGACTGTTCACTACTTGAATATTCACCACTCGAAAACGATAGATGGAGAGCGCCGTGACCCAGAACGAGGTCGTCCGAATACAAGATTACTTACGCTCGAAATTCAACGTGCCGCAGCTATCCGTGGTGATGCGCAACACCAAGGATGACAGCGCAGAAGTGATGATCGGCGAAGAGTTCATCGGTGTTGTGTTCAAGGACGACGAGGACGACGAGGTCTCCTACGACTTCCACATGGCCATTATGGAAATGGATTTGCCGCCGTCCCGGAACTGAGCATCGCTGGACCAACACCGGAGGACACCAGTATGAGCCAGTCGTGGCCCAATGGCGGGGCCGGTTCGAATCGCCGCGCCCCGGAGCCGGACACCGACGCCGGTGAAGATGTCGATCCGCGCGTCGTCGACCTGCTAACGTCGGTGCTCGCGACAGAGGGGGGCGAGCCGGAGCGGATCGACACCCATGGCGCACTGGTCCTGCTCGGGCGCAAGACGGTCTTCAAGATCAAGCGGCGCATAGCATTCCCCTATATGGATTTTTCCACCCTTGGGGCCAGGGCCCGCGCCGCAGCCGCAGAAATACGACTCAATCGCCGCACAGCGCCGGAAATCTACCGGGGTTTGATGCCGGTCCTGGAGGATGCCGACGGCTTGCGCCTCGGCGATCTCCAGACGGAAGTGGGCCAGAACGGGCCTATTGAGCCGAACGGCGACTCCGCTCGTACGGACTGCGTCGAGTGGGTTGTCGTCATGTCCCGGTTCGACGAGTCCCGCCTGCTCTCCCGACTGGCGGCGAACGGCGAATTGGCGCCGGCATTGCTGAAGCAACTGGCCGACCGGGTCCACAGCTTTCACGACAGCGAACCTCCAGCACGAACACGCCAATACGACGCCGTCCGCTCGGTGATCGATGGCAATATCGATGAACTGGCCGGGTGCGATACTTTGGACGCCGAGCAACGCAGCCAATTGGCCATCCTGTCCCGCGACCACCTTGAGCGCCTTGAGGATCACCTGGAACGCCGCGCGGCCGAGGGCCATGTGCGCCGTTGTCACGGCGACCTGCATCTGGGGAACGTCGTCGCCACAGATGACGGCCCACTGTTGTTCGACGCGCTGGAATTCGATGATGATCTCGCCACCATAGACACCGCCTATGACAACGCATTTCTATTAATGGACCTCGACCGGTTCGGCCTGCTCGGCGGTGCCAACGTCTTTCTGAACCGCGTTCTGGATCTGTCGGGCGATTACGGCGCCGTCCAGCCGCTGGCGCTGTTTCTTTCCATGCGCGCCGCCGTACGGGCAAAAATCGGCATCAGCGCCGCCGACGCGCAAACCGACGCCGGCGCCGCCAAGCGGAAACGCGTCGAAGCGGCCGACTATCTTCGCCGGGCCGTCACATATCTGCAGCCGCCCGAGCCGGTCATGATCGCTGTTGGCGGCTTGTCCGGTACCGGCAAGACATCGGTCGCCAATGCGATCGCACCTTATATCGGGGCGGTCCCCGGCGCGGTCGTCCTGCGCTCGGACGTCATCCGAAAGCGCCTTGCCGGTGTTGCCGAGACGCAGCCGCTCGACCCTTCGTGGTACACGCCGGACGTCAGCACACGTATCTATGATGAAATGGCAGCGACGGCAGCAAGGATTTCAGAAGCAGGCCACAGCGTGATCCTGGACGCCGTCGCCGCGAAGCCCGAAGAGCGTGCACAGTTCGAGCAGGCATCCGGCCCACGGCGATTCGTGGGTATCTGGCTGACGGCCGACGCCGACTTGCTCAAAACGCGCGTCACCTCACGAAAGGGGGATGCCTCGGATGCGACGGCAGCGGTCGTCGAACGGCAGACGCAGTACGATCTCGGCGACATCGCATGGAATGTCGTGGCGGCGGACAATCCGCTGGAGACCGTCGCCGATCGCGCCCTGGCGATCGTGCGGCACGGCAATACGGCTGATGATAAATAGTCGGACTGCGCGGCTTGCCGATCCCCGGATGGTGCATTGACACATGTCAATGCACCAGCGCTCTACTATGGGTACGATAATTCAACAGATTTCATCGAAGATGGGGTCTAGGTCGAAGACGGGAACGCCGTCACGGCGGGCATGATTCCGGTCGTGCTTTTCGCCGCCGCAAGAGGAGGACAGCCGCTATGACGCATTCACCGGCATATAAATCAATACTCGCCCTGGTTTCTGGCGACGATGGCGATGCCCCGACGCTCAAGGCTGCGGGCGCGTTGGCCGTGCTTTTCAACGGTCATGTGGATATCGTTTTCGCCCGGCCGCGGGCCATCGATCTCGTCCCGACGACCGGCGAGGGTGTATCCGCCAGCGTCATCGAACACCTGGTCTCCGCGGCACGGTCGGAAACCGACCGCCGTAAATCTGTTGCCGAAGAATCCGCTATGGCGATGGTGCAGGATATCGGCCTGATCGCGCACGACGCCGCACCAGGTCCGGGCAAACCCAGCTACCAGTTTCGGGAAATGGAAGGGCGCGAGGACGACGTCGTCGTCAGGGCGGGCATCACCGCCGATGTAATCGTGCTGGATCGCGCCGGGGAAAAGGACAGTCCGCAGCCTCTACTGACCATCGAAGAAGCGCTGATCGGGACGGGCCGTCCACTTCTGATCGTTCCATCGACCGTTCCCGACAGACTGAACGGGTCCCTTGCGGTTGCATGGAGCCCCACACCGCAGGCCGCTCACGCCCTGGCCGGCGGTATGCCGCTGCTGACGGGTGCGGAAGCCGTTCACATCCTGACGGCCGGCACGGACAAGACGGCGGCCGACGCAGGCGAGCGCATCGTCGACAATCTGGCACGGCACGGCATCGAAGCACAGAGCCAGAGCGTCGACGCCGGCGGGCGGGCGGTTGGCGCTGCCCTACTGTCACGCGCGACGGATCTGGGTGCCGGTATTCTGATCATGGGCGGCTACGGCCACAGCCGGTGGCGCCAGATGATCCTGGGCGGCGTCACCAATCATGTCCTCTCCAACGCCACCATACCCGTGCTGATAGCGCATTAAGACCAGACCGCGTACACTGGGCCGATCGGAAACCGGGAAAGGACCACGTCATGCCGCTGAAGCGGATCAGACTCGAACTGGCGCGCACTCATGACTTTCCCAACGGCAGTCAGGATCGCGGCTATGATTTCGTGGCACCGTTGACCGAGGATGGCCATCTCGACAGCAGTTCCTGGGCCGACGATGCGCCCTATTGCACGGTGCGCCGCTTCTGGCCGGGCGAAGACGATCAGCACGGGCATCTTCGCCGCACCCGCGGCGGCCGATGGGTGTTCCATTATGATGGCATGGAGGAGGATATCGACGAGCCGATCTTCGCGCTCGACCGTCACATCCTCGTTGAAGGCGACTACATAACCATCACTGAACATGATGAAGAGCAGTTGCCATTTCGGATCACGCGCGTATCGACCATTGCGCCCGCCGCTCTGAGAAAAAAATAAACCGCCAGAACCAGCGGCCGCGCGGCTTGATGCGCCGCCGGCCGCGGAAGCTTGAACATTTCTGACCCGCGAGACTATTGGCCCTATGGCCGTCAGCAATGCGAACGCCTATCTTCCACGCATGACAAGCGATCGCAGCAATACCCGACCGACCGTTATCCTCACCGGCGCCAGCCGCGGGATCGGTCATACCACCGTCAAGCGGTTTTCCGATGCTGGCTGGCGAATCATTACCGCAAGCCGCGAAGACGTCCCGGCGGAATGTCAGCGCGACCCCAACTGGACCCACCACATCACGGCCGATCTCGGCGACGCGGAAAGCCGTGCGTCGTTCATCAAACGCGCGACGACGCTGCTGGATGACGGGGCTTTGGGTGCGTTGATCAACAATGCCGGTATGTCGCCCAAAACGCCGTACAAGGAACGCCTGGGGTGCCTGAATGGCGACATCGACGAATGGCGGCGGGTCTTCGAGCTGAATTTCTTCACACCGATCGAACTGGCACGAGGATTCGCTTCGGCTCTGGCCAAAGGACCCGGCGCGATCGTCAATGTCACCTCGATCGCCGGCCACGCAAGCCATCCGTTCGCCGGTTCCGCCTATTCGACGTCCAAGGCGGCGCTGTCCGCCCTGACCCGCGAGATGGCCGTCGAACTCGGCGAGATCGGCGTCCGGGTGAACGCTGTCGCGCCGGGCGAGATTGAAACCGCCATGCTGTCGCCTGAAACCGCCATGCTGCTGCCCCGGATACCGTTGAATCGGCTGGGTGTGCCCCAGGACGTCGCGTCGGTGATCTATTGGCTGTGCACGAGCGACAGCGCCTATGTCACCGGTACCGAGATCTTCGTCACCGGCGGACAGCACCTGTACTGATCGCCGGTGAGACCTTGATCAGGGATCGGCCCGCTCCAGGCGAACCATCGGTGCGTCGGCGGCATCGACAAGCAGATAAAGGTGACCGTCCGGCCCCTGGGTGACCGCCCGGATCCGCCAGCCGAAATCGGTCATCATCTGCTCTTCCCCGACTTCCTGCGTTCCGTCGAAGGACACGCGCGCCAGATGCTGGCCGGCAAGAGCACCGACGAAGATATCGCCCTGCCACACCGGGAAAACGTCGCCGGTGTAAAAGGCCATGCCCGACGGCGCGATTGACGGTGTCCAGTGCTTGAGCGGCGGCTCGAATCCCGGCCCGGTCGCCGATTCAGCAATCTGCCCGCCGCTATAGCCGATGCCATACGTCACCTCGGGCCAACCATAGTTCAATCCGGCGCGCAGGACGTTGATCTCGTCACCGCCCCGGGGGCCATGCTCGTGCTGCCAGACGGCCCCGGTGTCAGGATGAACGGCCAGCCCCTGTCCATTGCGATTGCCAAAGGTGAATATCTCCGGCAGCGCAGCCTCGTCATCAACGAACGGATTTTGCTCCGGAACACTACCGTCGTCGCGAAGGCGCAATGTGGTGCCCGCATGATCGCCCGTGTCCTGGGCGCGGTCCATTTCCCCCCTGTCGCCAATAGTGAGGTAGAGGTACCCGTCGGGATCGAACACCATGCGGCCGCCGAAATGACGGCCTGTTGCCCCTTCGGCCTCTGCCATGAAGATCGTTGACGTATCGACCAGCGCCTCGCCGTCGAACCGCCCGCGGGCAATGGCGGTTGTCGCTCCACCGGGTCCCTGGGCCGCGTAGCTCAGATATACCAGCGAATTGGCCTCGAAATCGGGGTGAAGAACGACATCGAGAAGCCCGCCCTGCCCCGACGCAACGACCTCGGGGACGCCCGAAAGGGGCTCCGGGGCAAGTCTGCCGTCGCGCACGATCCTGAGGCGGCCGGGCCTTTCGGTGACGAGAACAGCGCCGTCGGGCAGGAAAGCCATGCTCCACGGGTGTTCAAGCCCGTCAACCACCGTCACCGCCCTAACCTCATAATCTCCCGCGCTGAAAGTCCGGGCCGCGTCGGCCGCAGCGGCCCCGCTATGAAGCGCGAGGACAGCAGCGGCCGCTACTCCATGCGCGATGGTGAACCGTGTCGACATTGCGGACTCTCCCTTCTGCTGTTGCCATGATCCTGTCGGCGCACTGTCCACCGACCCTACGCCCCCGGCATAATTCTCATGACATAGAACCGGGGCCTCCGAATTCATCCCTCCGTAAGAGCTGTGACTGCGAAACACCGGCACCCTTCTCACGCCGCTGGATGAGTTCGACGCAAACGTTGTCGGGCCCAACGGCCGGATGGACAAAACGTCACATTCATATGGGAGAAAATTATCTTTCCTATTAGTTGCTTTTTAATGATTTATAGCTACTTTAGGTTGTATATCGCACATCAGATGATGCGTTGACCTATCGGAAATATGGCAGGGGGGCGGCATGCGGATCGATTCTCAATCTGGCGCTGACGGGCGGGAAGCCGGAATGGGCTATACCCACAGAGGCTGGTTCATTCCCGGGAAGCTCACCCCTGGCTGGGACCGATGTTTCCGCCAGAACCTCAACGACATGCGGGTAAAATTCCAGCAACTCGGCATCCGACCGATTCTGCCCGGTCTGGCGGGCGAAACGGACCTCGGGCTCTATTTTTCTCAGGCCCAGTACAGCTTTACCCAATTCCTCAGCACGCCGCCGCCCAAGGAATGGACTGGCGCCGCCGGCGACCACAGTCTGGGCAGCACGCAGACCATCGTCGCCTATTCCTTGTGGATGGCCGGCCAGGAATGGTCATCGTTCAGTCCGATCCCCGTGCTGACGGTCGACGATGCGCCGCAAACGATCGCTTCCTTCGTCCACCCGCCAGCCGATCCGCAATTCCGGCACAGCCCGTTCGGATGGTTGCTCATCGGCGAGCTTACCCAAACCTGGTATGCGGATCTCGGCCGGAACCTGGAGCGTGCAGCTGCCAAACGCCAGGAACTGCAACTGGTCGACACAACGCCATTCTACGTCACCCAATCGAGCGAGATCGACAGCGTTCAGGTTGTGCAGACGACGCGATTCGATGATGCGGGGCTCCAGGATCGCGCGATGGTTATGGCTTATGCCGAATGGTTTGGCGCCAACGGCTTCGGGCGGCTGGGCGTAACGCCAATGCTCGGCGCGACACTCGTCGAGGCGGCCGTGTTCGCCGCTCAGCGGAATCCATGAGCCTGGGTCGAGAGCCTGGGTCGTGAGCCCGGATAAAGCCGCGAAAGGTGTTGGCGCGCCCGCATGAGGCGGAAAAGCCTTTTTCCCGGTGGAACCGGCATCCAACACCAACAGGCCCTTTCTGAACGCATGGCCCTTTCTGAACACATGCAAGGACACATACATGAATCGGACCGATTTTTCTCATGTCGTAGTGGGCGGCGGTGTCGCCGGTACGTTCGCCGCCTGGCGTCTGGCCATGTCCGGCGCCGTCGACCCATCGCGGATCGCCCTGTTCGAAATGTTGCCTGAAATCGGTGGGCGCCTGAAATCGGTAGCCCTTCCGGGCCTTGGCGGTGTCCGCCGCGCGGAACTGGGCGGCATGCGATATCTGACATCCCAGCCGATGGTGACCAACCTGGTGCTGGATCTGCAGCAACGCGATCCGGTCAATTTCGAGACGGTCCCCTTTGCGGTCGACTCGAGAAACAACATGGCCTATGTCCGCAACAAGTATCTGCGAACGCCCGATCTGAAGGACGAGTCCAAGGTACCTTACGATCTTGCCCCCCTGGAGCGTGGGCGCGACCCGCTATCCCTGCTGACCCATGCCCTCAACTGCATCGTTCCCGACGCAGTCTATAAATCAGAGGACGAATGGGAAGAAATCAAGCGGACCTTCATGGTCGACGGACAACCACTTTACACATTAGGGCTGTGGAATCTGTTGGAACGGGTTCTTTCGCCCGAGGCCTATCGATTTGTCCATACTGCCTGTGGCTATAATACGACTGTGGGCAACTGGAATGCCGCCGATGCGATTCCCTGGTTCGTCGCGGATTTCTGCGCGGGCGCGGCTTTTACTTCGATCAGAGCAGGTTTCGACGCTCTGCCCAAACGATTGCTGAAGGAGGCGATCGACAAGGGCATAACGTTCCGGCAACAGGAGGTCAAAGGCTGGGAGCCGCTGGATTCACCTTACGCCGGCGTCAGACTCAATCTAGCCGACGAAGAGTCGCTCACCGCTGAACATCTCGTACTGGCCATGCCGAAACGGTCTCTCGACCGCCTGTCCATGCCCCGGACCAGCCACTTCGTCTCAATGACGACATCGGTAACCTCGCTGCCGATGTTCAAACTGTTCATGGGCTATCCGTATCCCTGGTGGCGCCAGCTCGGTATGAAGGCCGGTCAGACCGTTACCGATCTGTCGCTGCGGCAGATCTACTATTGGGGGTCGAACTATGACGGCTTCTTCAATGATACGCCGGAGTCCACCGGCGGGATAACCAACGACGACCAGAACTCTCTGATGATGGCCAGCTATTGTGATGGTCGGGAGAAAAACTTCTGGGTTCCACTGACCGGAAACAGGCACGGAAGCCTGGCGGGCATCATCGACCTGCGCAATCACGAGGACCTTTCGATCACCAACATGGTCCGCACCGTCCAGGATCAGTTGCGCAGCATCCACGCTATCAACTACATACCCGAACCCTATGTCGCGGCCTATGCGAACTGGTCGGCCGAGCCGTTCGGCGGCGGCTGGAACAGCTGGAATATCGGTGCACGGTCCTGGGAAGTAAAAGCCGGTATGCTTAAGCCGTTCGACGATATGCCCGTCTATGTTTGCGGTGAGGCCTATTCAAATCAGCAGGGATGGGTCGAAGGCGCTTTGCAGACGACGGAAGAGGTGCTGGTCAAAAAGCTGGGGCTTCCGGCGACGGGCTGGCTGCCCATGAAGGCCTGAGATGCGGCGGATCGACGATGAAACCGCCGCCACGACGGACCGCAAGATAACGAAACGGCGGATCCCCATAAAAGGGGATCCGCCGCATATTGTGACAAGCTGATTCAGATGATCACCAGGTCCTGGTGGTGTGCCGGCCGGAGGTCACCTCCGAAACGGCGGCATACCAACCAATCAACGGCAGCCTGTCGCCAGGATGTCCGGCTCTTCGACCCACGTTGAATAGCAGTGATACTCATATTCCGTTTCATCGTCGTAATGCGGCCAGTAATTTAGCGAGTATTCACCGCCAGCTTCAGCGGCTGCAGTAAATTCCTCGATCACATAGTTGCCTCTCAGGTCCTGCAACTGACTGAAATCGATACCTGCGAGGTCGGGGTACTTGTTGTGCATCCCCATGCTGCCATCCACCCAGATCATGAGGCCGACAGAGGTGGCGCCAAAGCGGTGATCGGGGTCGTCCATTGCCGCGATCGCGGCGTCGGATCCGTTCTCCTGGGTAAAGGCGACGAGATCCGGCAGGATTTCCATGACGTCTTCATGGCTGCCGAAATCGGTACCGGCGCTGGCCGGCGCCCCGATTCCAAAAGCGAGCACTGCAGCAAGGGACATGGTCGCAAAACGTGTGGTACTGAACATAGAATCTCCTTTCAGGGATGGCTGAGCCAACCGCTATCATGGTTTCCGTTCGTTTAAGTTGTATTAATGGGAGACAACCTAACGCATTTGGATTCTTGAGTCCATCGCCCGCGCGGCGGCTGACGGGAACGGGAACGGGGCGCCTTATTGCGCGAGCGTGGCCACAAAGATGAAAAGCAGCACGGCGGCGAAGACCAGACCGGTAAAGCCCTTCAACCGGCGCCGGAATTTCGGGAACAGGACGGCGATCAGCGCCACGATCAGGACGATCTGGAGGATCATGACGTCATGAACCGTCGCGATCCGTGGCGGCTGCTGACCTGTCGCCCGCCACGCTGTCGGCCAACGCCCGGAACCAGTCCAGCCGCCGTTCCATCTGCGCGATATCATGCGCCAGCCAATCCGAAAGGTGACCCGGCTCCCGCTCGTACAGACCGTTCAGTGTTCTGAGGCGCGTCAGCGCGCCCTCGTAGTGGTCAGCCAGTTCCTCGGCCTGCCGGCTCCGGGTTTCCGGCGGCAGCAGATGAAGGAAACGTACTTTCAGCGTAATCACGAGCTTGGTCTGATCACCGACCGTCAATTCGGTCGGCGTCGTCATCAGGTTGACGAACTCATCCGTGCCATGAGCGGTCACATGCAGCAGGGACTCCGCATTGGACGGCGATTGCAGATCCGTCTGGCCGACGGTGGCAATCAGCCCCTCGTAGCGCAGGACCTCCATCGACGACCCCATCAGATCAAGCGACGGCCCCACCAGATGGGCCGAGAAATCGCGCACGGATTCCGCAAGCGCGCGATAGGTCATTTGGCCCTCCTGCAGAAGCGTTCCGATCGCGCAGAGTCGCATGATATGCTTGGGCAGGAATACAGTCGTCCCGGTCATGACCCCTCCGAGGCTATAGCGAAGATGCGGTGCCGGCACCGCAGGGGCGAAGGCGCAGGAGACTGTGCGACTCTGCCAGTTAAAGTGCAAGGCAACGGTCGATCCCGAACCACGATCGGCGGCAACGTCAATCCTTCAACCCGGCCCCGGAGGCGCGGAGGCGCCGTCCGGGATATACACGTTCCGGTAGAGCGTTGACAGTGCGTCGGCCCGCCTCAGAAGTCGAACCGCACACCCTGGGCCAAGGGCAGTTCCCGGCTGTAATTGATGGTTGCGGTCTGGCGGCGCATATAGGCCTTCCAGGCGTCCGAGCCACTTTCGCGGCCGCCGCCGGTGTCCTTCTCGCCGCCGAATGCGCCGCCGATCTCGGCGCCGGACGGACCGATATTCACATTCGCCAGCCCGGTGTCGCTGCCGGTCGGTGAAAGGAAGGATTCGGCTTCCCGCACATCCGTGGTGAACACGCAGGACGACAGCCCCTGGGGCACGTCGTTCTGCAGATGAAGCGCAGTTTCCCAATCGCGATAACGCAGTACATAAAGGATCGGGGCAAAGGTCTCGTCGCGGACAAGAGCGTTCTGTTCCGGCATTTCGACCAGAGCGGGGCGGCGATAGACGCCACCGGCCGGAACGTCGTCGGCCGGCCCGCCGCCGTGCACGACCCCGCCCTCGGCCGCCGCCTGCTGCAACGCCTTGTCCATGGCATCGGCGGCCGACTGGTCGATCAGCGGCCCGACCAGCGTCTCGGCCATCCGCGGATCGCCGATCCGGATGGACCGATAGGCAGCAATCAGTTTTGGCAACAGGACGTCATAAACATCGTCGTGAACGATCAGGCGTCTGAGCGACGTACAGCGCTGGCCGGCGGTGCCGACCGCACCGAACACGATACCCCGCACGGCCATGTCGATATCCGCGCTGGGCGTAACGATCATGGCGTTGTTGCCACCGAGTTCCAGCACCGTGCGGCCCAGACGACCGGCGACGCGCGGCGCCACCGCCCGGCCCATGCGGGTCGAACCGGTTGCGGAGATCAGCGGCAGTGCCGGGCTGTCAGCCAGTCGTTCGCCCAGATCGGCGCCGCCAATCAGGACGCTCAGCAAACCGTCGGGCGCATCGCCGCCCAGGCGCATCATGGCGCGGCGCAGCAGCGCCTCGCAGGCCAGCGCTGTCAGCGGTGTCTTCTCCGACGGCTTCCAGACGACCGGATCGCCGCAGACGAGCGCGATGGCCGTGTTCCACGACCAGACGGCAACCGGAAAATTGAACGCCGTGATGATGCCGATCGGGCCGAGGGGATGCCATGTCTCGCGCATCGAATGGCCGGGCCGTTCGGATGCGATGGTCAGACCGTAGAGCTGGCGTGACAGACCGACAGCGAAGTCGCAGATGTCGATCATCTCCTGAACTTCGCCCAGCCCTTCCTGATAGATCTTTCCGTTCTCGTAGGTGACGAGCGTGCCCAGTTCTTCCTTGTGGTCACGCAGTTCCTGGCCGAGAAGGCGCACCAGTTCGCCACGCCGGGGAGCGGGAACCGCGCGCCAGGATGAAAAGGCCGTAACGGCATTGGCGATGGCGCGGTCGCAGTCGGCGGTTGTCTGCCCTGCCAGGGTCGCCAGTTCCGATCCGTCGATCGGCGACCGGACCGTGACCGGTGCCGCCGAACCCGGCGCGGCGCGGCGCGTGGCAACGTCCACGCCCAATGACGTCAATATACGCTCGATTCCCATCTTCTGCCTGTCCCCTGTTCTTCACTCGGCGTTTCTTGTCGGTGCCCGATATGCGGGTTAGCGATACGGTGTCTCGACCGGCCCCATAGCGACATAGACGCTTTTGAGCTGTGTATAGTGGTCGATCGCGACCATCGAATTCTCGCGGCCGATCCCGGATTGCTTCACCCCGCCCACCGGCATCTCGATCGGTGTCAGATTGTAGCTGTTGATCCAGCAGGTCCCGGTCTTGAGTGCGGCAGCCATGCGATGGCCACGCTGGATGTTCGCCGTGAAGACCCCGGCCGCCAGACCGAAATCGGTACCGTTGGCGCGCCGCACGACCTCGGCTTCGTCGGAAAAGCGCAGCACCGACATGACCGGCCCGAATATTTCCTCGCGGACCAGATGCATGTCGTCGGTGCAGCCGTCGAACACGGTCGGCTCGACAAAGCTGCCCTTGTCGAGCGGCGGCGTCGTCACCTGTTTGCCGCCGCAGAGAAGCTTTGCGCCCGCCGCGACACCGCCATTGATGAAATCGAGCACCTTGCCCATATGCGTCGGGCTGATAAGCGACCCGATGTCGGTTTCCGGGTCGCCGGGATCGCCTATCCTGAGGCGCGCGGTCTTTTCCAGCAGCCGTTCCAGGAAGGCGTCGGCGATGCCCTCCTGAAGGAAGACGCGGGTCCCGTTGGTGCAGATTTCACCCTGGGTATAGAAATTCGCCAGCATCGACGCGTTGACGGCATCCTCGATCGAGGCATCGTCGAAGACGATCAGCGGCGATTTGCCGCCCAGTTCCATCGTCACGTCCTTGAGCGTTTCTGCGGCATCCGCCATGACGCGCCGGCCGGTTGGGACCGATCCGGTGAACGAAACCTTGGCGATTCCAGGATGGCTGGCTAGGGCACTGCCGACAGCGCCAGTCCCCTGTACGACGTTGAACACACCGGCCGGCACGCCCGCCTCAATGTAGATATTCGCCAGCTCCAGAGTGGTCAGCGGCGTCATTTCCGACGGCTTGTAGACCATCGCATTGCCGGCCGCGAGAGCCGGCGCCGATTTCCAGCCGGCGATCTGGATCGGATAGTTCCAGGCCCCGATGCCCGCGCAAACGCCTAGCGGTTCCCGGCGCGTATAGGCGAAGTCGCCGCCCAGATCCATATGCCGGCCTTCGATCTTGCTGGCCGCCCCGGCGAAATATTCGATGCAATCCGCGCAGCTGTCGATATCGGCCTCGGGGGCTTCGGCGATCGGCTTGCCGGTATCCTGAACTTCGAGCCGGGCCAACTTGTCGCGCCGGTCCCTGACAATCCGTGACGCTTGCCACAACCGCCGCCCGCGCTCGGCGCCGGAAAGCGCCGACCATTCCAGAAAGCCCCGTTGGGCATCGGCCACGGCCTGATCGACGATCGCGCCGTCGGCTTCGGTCACGGTGGCCAACACCGCGCCGGTCGCCGGATTCCGGGTTTCGAATGTCTGCGCGCCGTCCGGAACGCGCTCCTGGCCGCCGATGAAGTGGCCACGTTTTGGGATCTCGGTCATACATCCTCCAATACAAGGTCCTGCGCCCGATTCCCGTTCCCCAATATGCTCAGATCGGGGTGCTCCAGTGGGGTACTCCAAAGGAGGAATTTCGGTGGGCATCGCAACGCGCTGCGCCAATCGACGCCGGACATGTTGGTCCGGTCTTAGCGGGCCATCGTCTCACGTTCAAGCGCCATCGGCACTGCCAAGGCTTGAGCGCTCCTCGACTCCGTAATCAACAGCTTCACCATATGGAGCTGAACCGCCAAGCGCCCAAGGGCAGACGCCCAAGACGGTCCGGCACGACCGACAATTGTCCGTTTACCGTTTCGCAGAGACATTGCCCCGAGACTGACTATGCGCTGTGGGGACTGTACTGAAAATTTCTGCGAAATCCGCCCCGAATGTTGAACTTCTTCACACGGATGTCATAGTCCAACATAGGTAACAAAGGTGGGAGCAGAAAGATCAAATGCCGGCAACAATCATGGACCTCGCGGTGTCGTCAAATGTTGTCTACAACCTCTATCGGACAAGAGGCTCGACACCAGCAACGCAAGGCCACCAGACCGCGCCGAATGGTTATCAGACCGTCCTCGCCTGGGAAGCGATCGAAGCCGGATTCCTTGGTGCCATATACGAACGCCCGAACGATTCCACCCTCGTCGTGGCTCTGCGCGGTACCGTCGCCAACGAGGGGCAGGAGGGGCGCATGGTCGGCGGCCAGAATCTCAAGACCGATGTCGCACTCTGGGCCGTCGAAGGCGCGCCGGCCAGCCTGCCGCATGTCGACACGATCATAGCGCAGGCCCGCGAAATCGGCGGCGGCAAGTCGATCCTGCTAACCGGCCATAGCCTTGGCGGGGCCCTTGCCGTCATCGCCGGCGTCAGTCACGGCTTGCCGGCCTGTGTTTTCAACGCCCCATCCGTTCACAAGATGCTCAGGGGCGGGATGATCCACGGCCCCACCGTCAACGTGACCGCCGACAGCCTGGACCGGGCCGAAAACGCGATCATCAATTTCAACATGGCGTTCGATCCGGTCAGCAAGAGCAGCCGCGCCGTCGGCAAAGTCGTGAAGCTGCCGCGCGACGGCTTCAACCTGTTCGGTCAGCACTCGCAGGACCGCGTCATCAACGCGCTTCGCAAGACGAACTGGGGCGCCCGCACCTTCGATCAGGCACTTCAGGCTGCCTGATCGGGCTGCCCCGGAACCATCCGGAGCCGGTCGGGAACGCGGTCCCGACCGGCATCAGTATCCCGGAATCAGGGTCAGAGGCCCAGATGGTCGCGCACGGCTGCCTCGCCGTCGCCGCCGTCAATCGTCGTCACACCATCGAGCCAGCCCTCAAGCGGCGACGCATCGTTCGTCAGCATCAGCTCCGCTGCCTCGTCGCCTTCCATACCGTCATCGAGGATATAGGCCATCAGCTCGTTTTCCATTTCGAGCGTGAACTGAAGATTTTCGAGCAACCGGTAAATGTTCGGGCAGTCATCGGCCAGACCGGTGCGAGCAAGCGTGTAAATGGTGGCGCCGCCGAGGTCGGGGCCGAACCAGTCTTCACCGCCGGTAAGGTATTCCATGTCCAGCGTACGGTTCATCGGATGGGGCTCCCACCCCAGAAAGACCGACTCTTCGCCTCGATCGGCCCGGCGCTGGACCTCGATCAGCATACCCTGCTCGCTGGATTCGACGAGGGTAAAGTCGGACAGCCCGAACGCGTCTTCCGCGATCATTCCTTCGATCAGCAGATTGCCGTCATTGCCAGGTTCGATGCCGAAGATCTGCTCCCCGACGAGGTCGGCGTGATCGGCAATGTCGCCAAAGCTCGTCAGACCGGCCTCATAGGCGCCTTGCGTCACCGCCAGCGTGTATTTCGCACCCTCCAGATTGGCGCCCATCTGTTCGATGCGCTCGGCCTCCAGATGCTGCTCGATCATACCGTCCATGGTCGGCATCCAGAGGCCGAGGAAGAAATCGATATCGCCGCGCGCCAGCCCTTCGAAGGTGATCGGCACCGAGGCAACCGTCACTTCCGGTTGGTATCCCAGCCCCGCCAGAAGGACCTCGGCAACGCCGGTTGTCGCCGTGATATCGGTCCAGCCGACATTGGCGATCTCGACGCTTTCGCAGGATTCCGGGTCGCCTTCGGCGTTTGCGGAACCAACAGCAGCGGCCATGACGACCGTCGCGGCACCGGCCAGTAGACAGGCTCTCGTGGCTGTATTGCGCAGCATGATGCAAATCCCTTGTTGTCTCGTCGTTGTCGTTGCGGTCGCGGCATTGGAACAACGCCCCGCGCTCCGGACATACAGTTTGGCACAATCGGCCGCCAAGACAACCGCGCGGCGCAAATCTGCCAGCCGCCGCTATTGCTTCCACCCTCCGCCTTCCGCGACAGAATCGGGATATTCCGCATAAGTTGTATTTCTGTTGCGGTTGCATCTTTTTATCCTTATCATCAGGATATCGGCCAAGCGCGCCCGCTGCATCGGATGTCGCGCGCGCGCGCAACCAGGGAAACCACTGTGACGCCAGAACTTGCCGCCGGCATCATCCGCTTCATCATCGCCAACGAAATGAAACAGCGCCTGAAGTCCCAGGGTCACGGCAAACTGTGGCGCCGGATTCACGGTCTGTCCGTCAGCGCGATCAACAAGAAAAAGGTCATTCTCTCCAATGACAATGGCGGGTTCGTGCCGGCGTCCGACGGCTGGGACGACAGCTTCGTTTGCTTCTGGGTCATAATCAATAAACCAACGACGACCCGGGATATCATCATCAAGGAAGCCAAGGGGGTCGTCATGGCGCATCTCGGCGGCGCATTCGGCAGCATGGCAAGTGCCGGACAGTTCGGATCAACCGTTCAGCAGATCAACCAGGTAAAGACGAATGTCGGCAATGCCAAGAAGGCCGGCGGTATGGCCGTAAGCACTTTTTCCAGCGAAGCAAGATCGACCGTCTCCAGCGGCATCTACAACCAGCTCAACTCCGCATGGCGGGCGGGCATGTGGGAAGGCGCATTGGGAACACGCTCTGAATTCGCCTTTGCCCTCGGCGAAGGCCTGACGCATGGCGCCTGCGCGATTTCCGGCACGAGTGACAATCTGACCATCAGTCTGGGCTATTGGCCGGAAAAACAGACTTTCATGAGCTTGATGGCAACCGCGGAGCGCAAGGGTCTCAACACGAATGCGGCACGGAAATATGTGCGCAGCCTCTGCACACAAAGCAGCTGGAGCTATGGTTCCGATACGCAGAGCCTTGAGAAACTGCGCTGACCCTCGCGGCCTCGACAGGCCGCCCGCGCTCGGCCCTGTGCAAACATCGAACTGGACGAATTACACTGGCGATGCCATGTTCCCAACACTTGCCGGCCCGTTCCTGCGGGCCGTTTCATAGACTTTGAAAATTGGTGCGCCATGCCTATTGACGTCATTATCGTCGCCTTTGTCCTGATCGTCATGTATGTGCACGCGGAATTCCAGTCCGGGGACCGATAGGGTGAAAGCCGGGGGCAACCGCGATGAGGGCTCCGCCGACAAGCGCTTCGCAGCCGGGCTCCTCGGCCGCTGACCGTTCGCATCATCGATCGGTAACCGACCCCATTCTGCTCGGGCCGACAGTGGCCGGGCGGCCGGCGTCGGGCGCCGCCACGATCGAATCCGGTGACCGAACGTCGGGCACGCAAACCGCGCAGCTGACTGTAATCGGGCTGATGAGCGGCACTTCGATGGATGGTATCGACGTCGCCCAGTTGTCCACCGACGGACGATCCGCCGTCGAGACAGGTCCCTTCACGACCGTCGCCTATGACCCGTCCCTTCGCAAACGGCTCGCCGAAGCGGTCGCAAAGCGTGGGCGCATGCCTGCCGACTCCCTGGCCGAACTGGCTCAGGATGTGACCGACGCCCATGGCGCGGCGATTTCAGCGTTTCTGGATCACACCGGATTCGACCGCGACAGGATCGACCTGATCGGCTTTCACGGTCATACCATATTTCACGATCCCGCCGCCGGAATGACCTATCAGATCGGTGACGGCTATCGCCTGGCTGCCTGGACGGGTATCGACGTCGTCAGCGATTTCCGCGCCGCCGATGTCGCCGCCGGCGGCCAGGGGGCGCCGCTCGCGCCGGCCTATCACCGGGCGCTCGCGACCGGTCTGCCGCACCCGGTCGCCATCCTGAACATCGGCGGGGTCGCGAACGTCACCTATATCGACGGCGACAGCCTGCTGGCGTTCGATACCGGACCGGGCAATGCCATGCTGGATGACTGGATGCTGCGCCACACCGGCACGCCGTGCGACCGCGACGGCCGCACGGCCGCCAGTGGCCGGGTTCACCACGACATGATCGAGACCTGGCTGGCTGAACCCTACTTTGCGAAGAAGCCACCGAAAAGCCTGGATCGCAACGCCTTTACGTTCGTGGGGCTCGACGCTCTGTCCGTCCAGGACGGCGCCGCCACGCTGACAGCGTTCACGATTGCCGCCGCCCAGGCCGCGATCGCGCATTTGCCGCGCCCGCCGTCCCGCTGGCTGGTCACCGGCGGCGGACGGCATAATCCCGTCATGATGGACGGCCTGCAGGTGTCGACGAATGCGCTGGTTCAACCGGTCGAGGCCGTCGATTGGGACGGCGATGCACTGGAAGCCCAGGCCTTCGGGTACCTGGCCGTCCGGGCCGCCCGCTGCCTGCCGCTCTCGTTCCCGGGCACGACCGGCGTGCCCAAGCCGATGACGGGCGCGATCTACCACCGCGCACCGAACCGGCAGAACGCGTGATGGGCCGGTCATGAAGGGCGGGGGCATGATCGGCAGGGCACGATGACGACGCCGTCCTGCGCCGAGATCGCCGCCGACGCGGCGGCCCCCCTTCGCGATGCGGTTGATCAGGGCCGCATTCCCGGCGGCACGCTGGGCATAATCACGCGCGACGGCACGTCCGCCAGCGTCAGCTTCGGGCGCCATACCATCGATACCAGCGCCACCGCCGTCAGCACCGCGACATGGTTCGATCTCGCCAGTCTGACCAAGGTCATGGTCACCGTGCCTGCCGTGTTACGGCTGGTCTCAGAGGGCCGGATCGACCTGGACGACCCCATCGCCCGCCATTTGCCGACACTCAACCAGACCCGTCCGGACGCGCCGGTTCGGGCGCTGACTGTGCGGGCGCTGCTGACCCACCAATCCGGCCTGGCGCCGGTCGAACCGCTCTATACCTGGGCGGCCGGGGCAACCTTGCGCCAGGCCATACTGCAGCACGACTGGTCGCCCGGCGCGCCGGCCTATAGCGATATTGGCTATATCCTGCTGGGTCTGATGATTGAACGCTTGACCGGCGGGCTGTTCCGGTCGCTGCCGGTTGGACCGGGGCTGACATTCTCGCCGCCCGCCGCAGAGACGGCCGCGAGCGAGGTCTGCAACTGGCGCGGCCGCACCCTGCAGGGCGAGGTTCACGACGAGAATGCCTGGGCATTGGGCGGGGCGGCCGGCCATGCCGGGCTGTTCGGCACGGTCGACGGCGTTCTGGCCTTCGCCCTCGGCATGATGGACGGCACGGGTATGAACCCCGCCGCGCTCGCCGCCATGCGGACGCCCCAGACCGACCGGCGGGCGCTGGGATGGGAACGACCCTATCCGCTCTGGACCGGCGGCAGCCTGTGCAGCACCGGCACGCTGGGCCATAACGGCTTCACCGGCACGGGGCTATGGATCGATTTCGACCGTGGCTATGCCTGGACGCTGCTGACCAATCGCGTACACCCAACGCGGCACAGGGACACCGGCATCATGCCGCTGCGCCGGGCAGTGGCCAACCGGCTGGCCGCCCTGATCGGCCAATCAGCACTGCTCCCGGCCTTTCAGACGGGCAAGGGCTGGGCGTAGATGCCCGCCGGCATCGTCAAGCAGACGCCGCGCGCGGTCCGGCTCGGCACCCGCCGCAATCAGCACGCCTGCGGCGACCGATCCGCCGGCCGCCGCCAGCGCCGCCTCAGCGGCGGCGTGATCGCAACCGGCGATTTCCGCAATGATGCCGGCGGCCCGCACCCGCAGCTTTCGGTTGGTCGGCTGTACCGCAATCATATAGCCGTCATGAACATGGCCGAGCCGGATCATGACCCCCGTGCTGAGTGTGTTCAGCAGCGCCTTCTGCGCGGTACCGGCGCGCATCCGCGTCGAGCCGGCGATCAGTTCCGCCCCGCTGTCGACAACGATCGGATGGTCGGCCGCGGCCGCGAGCGGACTGGCGGCATCGCTGCAGATCCCCACGGTCAGCACGCCGGCTTCGCGCCCTGCCGCGACGGCGGCGACGGTGAACGGCGTATGCCCCGACGCCGCAACCCCGACCAGCACATCCGCCGGGCCGAGACCGGCCGCACCGACCCGGACACGGCCGTCTTCCGCGTCGTCCTCGGCCCCCTCGACGGCGTTGAACATCGCCCGGTCGCCGCCCGCCAGCAGATAAACCAGCCGGTCGCGCGGCCAGCCGAATGTGGGCACCAACTCGACCCCGTCCAGCACCGCCAATCGGCCGGAGGTGCCCGCGCCGACATAGGCAAGACGCCCCCCTTCGGCCAGGCGCGCCGCGACGGTCTCGACCGCAGCCGTCATGGCCGCGGCGGTGCCATGAGCCGCGGCCGCGGCGGCCAGCTGACCGTCGAGTAATGCCTCGACCACATCCTCCGCCGGCCAGGTATCGAGGCCGGCAGCGCGCCGACTTTGCCTTTCGGTTCTGATATCGGCCATGGTGTAACGTCCTGTCGCGGAAGAGATTCGGGGTAGAACCCGGTTGCAAGCCCAGAGGGAAGCGCAGTTCGCCACCGCGCGCAACGTGTTTACGTATCCCCGCAATGCGGTCTATCGTTTTTGCTGCACAGCAGACGGTTGCAGGGATCTGGATTGGGAGAGGCATTATGGCGGACTGGGCCCATGCCGCGCTGGACCGGCCCGACGCCTGGGGCGATCTCGTCACCGGTCGCCGGATCGGGGTCGTGACGACCGCAGCTTCGCGCAGCCTCGAAGGCTCCGGCACAGGACCCGGAAAGCGGCCGGCGCTCGGGCGCCGCACCGACACGGTGCTGGCAGAGGCCGGGGCGACCGTGGCGCGATTGTTCTCGCCGGAACACGGGCTGGAAGGAACGCTCGATCCCGGCGAATCGGGCGGCGACAGCGCCGGTGATGACGGCGTGCCTGTCATATCCCTCTATGGCCCCCGCCGCCGCCCGGAGCAGCGGCATCTGGCCGATCTGGATGCGGTCGTGATCGATCTGCCCGATGCCGGATGCCGGGCCTATACCTTTTCTGCAACCATGCTTGGTGTCGCGGCCGCCGCCGCGGAAGCAGGCGTACCGGCGATCGTCCTCGACCGCCCCAACCCACTTGGCCGAACAGCCGCCGGGCCGGGCCTCGCCGATGAACGAACCGCCTTTGTCGCGCCGATGAACGTCCCGCTACGCCACGGCCTGACCATGGGCGAAATGGCCATGCGCGATGCCCGCGAGCGCGACTATGCGCCACCGACCGTAATACGCTGCGACTGGCAGGGCAATCCGTGCCCCGCCGACGCCATCTGGATGCCGCCCTCGCCCGGCCTGCCGACCAGTGAAACGGCGTTCGGGTATGCCGGGACCGTCCTTTTCGAAGGCACGAATATCAGCGAGGGGCGCGGCACCACGCGCCCGTTTCTGACCGTCGGAGCGCCATTTCTGTCCGGCGAGGCGCTGAACGACAAACTTGCGCAAACGCCTCTCGTTGGCATCGATCATTGGCCGATCACGTTTCGTCCGGCGTTCTTCAAACATCAGGGTGTCCTGTGCGGCGGCATCGCGCTGCACATCGCCGATCGGCGGCGGGCCGATCCGATTGCGCTCGTCGTCAGGCTTTTCGCGGCGATCGCCCGGCTGGCGCCGGACGACGTCACGGCCTCGGCGTTCCTTGAGCGGCTCAGCGGTGGCGACGACGCGCGCCGGATTCTCCTGCACGGCGCCGATCCCGACGAGGTCCTGGAAACCTGGCGCATTCAGGCCACCGATTTCCGCCGACACCGGACCGCGATACTGCTTTATCCCGACGATGAAGCGCCGCCCTGACGGCAGTTCCTGACATAATCGGGACGCCGCCGACATCGGCGATCGCATCCCGGCAATCAAAAAATGCGGCAACCGTCCCATCACCCATATCCAAATGGGGTATATTTTTTGCCCATATTATCAATTGATTATCGATCATTCGGGCCAGCATAATAACTTTAGATATATAGTAAGAATCTCTATTTCCGCACTAAAATTCGCATATTTATGAAAATATTGTTAGTTTTCTGTCCTTAATTTTCAATTGATGGCCCGCGAAAATTAGAATGGACAATCTCTTCATGCCGTCTCTGACAAATACCAACTTATTTCTGCAAACAATAACACTTGTCTGCTTCGCCAGCCTGCAAGCTGAAGCGTGCCAGGTAACGGATTATCTCGCCATCGAAACGCCGCGGGAAAGCGAAGTGGCGGAGCTTGACGCACTGCGGCTTGCCTATACAGACATCGTTGTATCGCCCGGCGGCACGGCAGTCTCATTCGACGGGCAGAATTGGTTCGATTTAGGCGAAATTCGCGATATCCCTGCCGATGCGGCGCTGCGCGATCCGACAATCCGCGAGCAATTCAAATATCGCTACCCCCTGGACTTCGATCTGTCGCTTCGCGAAGAACCATTTTTCGATCCGGGTCGTCTGCGCAACGGACCGTTCTTCAATGCTCTCTATTTCGCCGACGAGAACGCTGCGCGCGCAAGTCTGGACGACGTGCTCGAACCCGCTTTATCCGATCGGCCCTTCCAGGTTACCCGAAAAAGAAACGTCTCCTGCCAATTCAGGGCGGCGCTCGCGGAATTGGCGGCATCGGGCGAAGATTACCGCGCCGTGTTCCGGGGCGCCGGAGGCGGGTTCAACTGGCGCGTGATAAGCGGGACATCAAGGCTAAGCACCCACAGCTTCGGAATCGCCATAGACGTCAATGCCGACATCGGCAAGTACTGGCAATGGACGGGCGCGAGGCAAGGAGCCGTTCCCACTTACAACAATGAAATTCCCCAGGCACTGGTCAGGACGATGGAGCGTTACGGATTTATCTGGGGCGGGAAATGGCACCATTTCGACGGAATGCATTTCGAGTATCGACCTGAACTGATTCTATATAGCCGAATTGTTACTAACCTAGATCGTGATTGACTGTCGCCCAAGAGGAAATGAACATGGCAATCACCTACAGATTTTTCGGCATTCTCTGTCTGGCTGTTGCCATCTCTTCTCCGGTGGCGGCACAGGACCTTCTTGACAGCTACGTAGCTGTTATCGGACAGCAGGACCGTTTCAATTCTTCGGGGGTGGCTCTTGGCGAGCCGGCGCAGATCCTGACACAGGACCGGGCAAATTTTCACCGGTTCGGCATCCGGCAATCGGGAGACACACAAGACCGGACCTTCGCCACACCACAGGATCGCGCGCAACTGGCGGGGCTGCTTGCGAACGGTTCTGCCGATCCTGCGGCGGTGCGGGCCATTCTTGGTGAGCGGGAAATACCCATCCTCGTGGAGGTTTTCGGGACCTCTGGGCGCGCGACATCGCTGCGCATCTCCATAGCCTCAGATCAGCAGTCACCACGGGACCAGCCACCGCAACTTTTGACGGAAGCGCAGCCGCAATTGCCGGGCGGCGCGGTTCAGGCCCCCGTCACGGACGTGACGGTTGGAAATAACACGGGCACGGACGTGACGGTTGGAAATAACACGGGCACGGACGTGACGGTTGGAAATAACACGGGCACGGACGTGACGGTCGGAAATGAGAATGCTACGGCGGTGGTGGAAGGGAATGAGGCCGTGCAGGCGGCGCTTTTCGGGTGGGCGCTCGGCCAGTTTCCGGAACTTGCTTCAAGTCAGCGCTACCATTGGAACTCGTGGCAGATCGACTTTGCGCCTGACGCGCCGCAGGCGCCGGAAAGGCCCGGTAGCGGCCCCGAATATGAAGCATTTTTGAGGGCGATATCGGACCATTACCGAGACCTGCCGGCACCGTCGCGGATCGCGCTGGAGTTTCCCGCTTCGCTGTATTCGTCTGAGGGTCGCGGACTGGTGCTATCGACCGTGGGCACAAAAATTGACGGCGTGCATGCGCTGACTGCGATCAATCTGAACTGGAACCGCATGGGCGCCAATTTCCGATGGATGAGCAGCCGTCCGTTCTTCCTTCCGTTGCCTGACCAGTTTTCAAGGCCGGACCTGGAGCGCGGAAACGCCGTCAGGGACAGGCTGGTCGTCCGTGTCCTGCTGACGATGTCGAACCCCATCGCCGATGTGCGGGGCGGCGCTCTTCGCGGGATTTCGGCAGATGGGCAGATCGAATCCGCCACACTCGCAAGGCGGACCGAACGCCGTGTCGACGGGCAATTCGTGCCCGAGCCGGATCGAATACTGGCCAGCTGGTCCGGCGCTGAGGACAGCGCCATCCCGTCCGGCGGGCCGGGGCCGACGGGCCCCGAGGGCATGGTTTCGGTTTTCGGCGGCGGAATCAGTGCGGGCCGCTATGTGCCCGAATGGGACGTCAATTCCTTTCAGGGGCGGGCGGTCGGCGCGTCGACAGGGCTGCTCGGCACGGGCTCCCTGACGCGAACGATCGAGACCGCACTTGGCTTCGGGGCTATTCTCGCCGCCGGACAAGAGCGCCCGTTCAGCCCCGAGGCGGCACAGATCATGCGACGGCATGTTCTCACCGAACGCGAGACCTATGAGCTGTTCCCGGTCGAATTTCTGACCGAGCCGGACAACATGAATGAACTCGAACGCCGATCCGTCCTCGCCGACGCACAGCCGGGATTGCGCGCGGTCGTTTCCGCACGGATGCCGGTGCTGCCACTACCCGTGCGCGATGTGGCCCGGGCAACCCTTCTCGACTACGATTTCACGCTCCAGGGTTTCCCGCTTCGCGGACAGAATGGAAGCTGGATGCCCCGGGACCCACTGACCGGTCGCGAGGTCGAAGGTCTGGTCCCCGCGTTTCTTCCTATGTCCGAGACCGAGGCAATCGAACTCCTGTCCCAACTGGAGCGCCGCACCGAGATGGCGCGAACACTGTTCGTCGCGATCGACTATACCCTGACGGACGCTGCGGTCCGCGCAAGGGGAAGCGGGCCAATCCTCCCTGAAGAACTCGGGTTCGTCCGCCTCATCTCAAGGATTGACGGCGTTACGGTTTTCGCCGATCCGGAAATGACGGTCCCGATTGCCGTTGTGGTCGAACCCGCCGCGGAAGACGAAGCGGGTCCGAATCTCTTGCCGGAAGAGCTTTACGCCACGACAGGCAAGTCGCTGCTTGGCGCCATGGGCCGGCTCCCCGGCGGCCGCGACCTCGTGTCCGAAGTCGTCGGCGATCTGCGCGAGGTTGCCCGCGCGCCGGAAGGTCAGCGCGCCCGGCTTAACGCGTCGCTCACGGACGAGGTGATCGCGTCTGCGCGGGACGACTACTGGGTCGGGGCATGGTGGCAATTGGAGGCATATGACGAGGCCGCAGGGGGCTATCCGGTCAAATCCGTGTCGTTCGACCCGGTGGCGCACAACCAGGACATTTCCGGGATCCGTGCTCCCCTGCTGGTTGGCGAACAATCCTTCGGATACGAGGTCGTCAGAATCGATCCGGCTGAGCGAGACACGTTCGAGGCCTATCTCGACCTTGAAAGCGCGGCTTCGCGGGACGGGATGGAGTTGGCAAGCCATGCGCGCGTCCGCCCCGTGGCGGCCGCAGAGGATGATCACGAGCCGGTTCTGGTGATATCCGCCCCGATCGAACTCATGCTCGGCACGACAACAGGCTCCGGTTGGCCGCTGACCGACGATGACCGGTTCATGATCGCGGCACCGCCGGAACTGGGCCCGGCAAACGGTACCACACCGGATATCCTGCCGCCGGATGTCCTGATGCTCGACCACGAAGGCCTCGACCTGCTCGCGGTCAGTCTCGCGCCCGAGGCCCATGACGATACCGCCTACACGCGGATGCTTGTGGAGCGTCTGCTCAAGGAGCGCAGTCTTGCAGGCGAGCCGGAGAATGCGGAGCTTCCGGTTTCGGTGGAGTGGGGGCGGTTTTTCGATAATCCGTCTCTGCCCCTGACCGAGCCGGAATTAGCGCGCCTTCTGCCGGTTTTCCGGGACTGGACACGCGCCCGCGCGGCCAATCTGCCATCGCAAGTCGCGATCCCGCTCGGTTTCGGGCAGTTCATGCATCCCGAAACCGGATGCCACGGATTGTCGCAAATCATCTCGAACGCGATCGGTAGCCGCCGCGTCGCCGCCTATGACAATGTCACAAGCCTCATGGCAGACGCGGCCATACCCGACGAGGCACTCCGCTTCGGCGGCAACTGGCCACCGCGCGCCGGACCAGACCGTGTGTGGATATCCCAAGGACGGCCAAGCATCGGGACGCCTGCTACGTGCGGCTACGTACCCCGTCAGGCTGAACCGCGAAGAATTATCACCGAGTTGAGCAATGCGGGCTATGCGGACGCACTTGTGAGAATCAGGGCGCAGCCGACGCTGCAACCCAGCGTGCGGTTCACGAGCGCGACCTATATCGCCGAGATCGAATCGGCGGCCTTTTCCCCCATCACCCCGGCGGAAAGAGACGGCGCCGGCCTCGTTGGCGTGGTGACGCTGTCAACAACCCCGATCGCGGCGACGGGCCACCAGCGGGAGAATTCCGACGAAGTCAGGTACTTCGACCGGCTGGAGCCGGAAGACTGGGCGGTTCCCGTAGCAACCCCGCCGCAGGCGCTCGATGTGGTGGGCCTGACATTGGGCATGCCGCTTGAAGACTTTCTCGCCACAGTCCGCGAAAGACTGCCCGGTGCGGTTCTGTTCGAACCCGAAAGACCGGCTGAGGGGCTGTTCGGCACCGCCGTCGGCCTTTTGCAGCCCGACACCAACGAGGCCATCGTGGGAGTTTATGCCGCAGGGATCGACGCGCAGCCGATCATCGGGATCATGCGGCGGCTGGACCTGACGCCGGAACAGGCGACGCCGGCAGGTCTGCGCAGATCGCTGGAATCCAAATACGGCCCGCCCTCGCTGGATGAAGAAGATCGCTACATGTTGTGGGGCCTGCTGCCCCCGGGCGAGGATCAGGGTGACTTCTGTGGCGGCATGTCGACGGTCAGCAGCGACAGCAGCAGGGACGCGCCCCGGCTGAGCCCCTCGGATATCGAGCGGCTTGAGCGCGACAGCAGGGCGCTTCGGCCCGGATTCTGGTACGAACTCGGCTGGCCGAAAGACCGAAACGGACTTCCATCATACCAGATGCAGGATCCCGATCGGTGTGGCCCCGTAGTGACTGCGACAATCGTCGACCGCGACCAGGAGGGGCCCGCGCTCGTCGTCTGGCTATTCGACCGCAAGCTTGCCGAGATCCAGCGCACGGCCGCACCTGACGAACCCGGGGAAGCCGAGGAAGCCGATATCGATCTGTGATTCCGACAACGAAACCTCAGCGTCCGCCAAACCGGTATTTACGCTGTTCGGGGTCGAGCCTATCCTTAACCCGGCCCGTCGCCCGGGCGGGTCGGCGACGAGAATGGCGCAACGGCATGACCAACAGTGATCGCCGGATCTATATCGGCATCGACGGCGGCGGCAGCGGCTCGCGCGCGCGCCTCGTCGACGGATCGGGCCGGCTGCTCGGCACCGCGACCGGGAGGCCGGCCAATATGGCAACGGACGCCGTCGCCGCCTGGGGCGCCGTGATGGGTCTGTGCGACGACGCGCTGCAGCAGGCTGGCCTGTCGCGGGAAACGCTGGACCGTACCGTCGCCGGTATCGCGCTGGCCGGTCTGGGCCAAAGCCGGGAACGGCGCCGCGCCGAAACGCTGGCCCATCCGTTCCGGTCGCGCGCGCTCGCCAGCGATGCCGAAGCCGCCTGCCTGGGCGCCCATAACGGCGGCGATGGCGGTATTGTAATTGCCGGCACCGGCAGCATCGCCGTGGCCATGGTTGGCGGACGCACGACGCGGATCGGCGGCTGGGGCTTTCCGATTTCCGATCACGGGTCCGGGGCATGGCTGGGGCTGGAAGCCGTGCGCGAAGGACTTCTGGCCCATGACGGGCTGCGGCCGGAGGGTACGCTGGCGCGGGCGGTCATGGGCCGATTTCGCGGCGATCCAGAGGCCGTGGTGGCTTTCCGCAGCCGGGCAGGCCCCGGCGATTATGCGACCATGGCACCAATGGTCGTCGATGCCGCCGCCGCGGGCGATCCATCCGCGAAAGCCCTGTTGCGGGACAGCGGCCGCATGCTGGGTCTCATGGCCAGCCGGCTGGTATCGGCGGGTGCCGAACGGCTGTCGATCGTCGGCGGCCTTGCGGATCCATTGACTCCGTTTCTTCCAGCGGCCATTCAAGGCACACTGGCCCCGGCCCTCGGCGATGGCGTCGACGGCGCCCTCATTCTCGCCCACCGCATAGTCGGCCGCTCCTGATTGCGCCCCCTGATCGCGCGCCCCGACTGCAACCACCAGAGACCGACATGCGCATTGCCCTCGCCCAGCAGACGCCGCCCGGTGACGCCGACCCGCTCGCCCGGCTCGACGCCCTTGCCGCCCAGGCGAAATCGGCTGGCGCTGCGCTGTTGGTGACGCCGGAAATGGGCATGACCGGCTATGACATCGGCCCGGCCAAGGTGGCGGAACGCGCCGAAGCCGTAAACGGCCCGATAATGACGGCCGTCGCGTCGATCGCCCGGCGGCACGCCATCGCCATCGTCGCCGGCTTCCCCGAATGTGCCGGCCGGGGCAAGCCGTACAACGCCGCCGCCCTGATCGATGCCGGCGGGCACTGTCTGAGCGTCTGCCGGAAAACCCATCTGTTCGGCGATGTCGACCGGTCACAATTCACACCCGGAGATGCGCTGGCCCAACCGGTCGACCTGAACGGCTGGCGGGTGTCGCTGGCGATCTGTTACGATATCGAGTTTCCCGAAGTGGCGCGCCATTTCGCGCTTCAGGGAGTCGAGGCGATCCTGGTGCCGACGGCGAACATGCTGCCCTTTGTCAGCATCGCCAACCGGGTCGTCCCCGTCCGGGCCGAGGAGAATGCCGTCTATGTTGCCTACGCCAATTATTGCGGCCCCGAAGGCCGCTTCGACTATTGCGGCCTGTCGTGCATCTGCGGCCCCGATGGCAACGATCTGGCACGGGCCGCCAACGATCCGGCGCTGATCGTCGCCGATCTCTCGAAATCGACACTGGCCGAAGTGCGGTCGATGTCCACGCATCTTGCCGACCGGCGTCCGGACCTTTATCGCTGACGCCGCATCCCGCCCAACCTTATTCGCCACCCCTTCATGCTTCCCGGAGACCACCTGAATGACCGAAAAGCCGTTCTCCGTCTTCGGCCCCGACTTCACTTTCGCCTATGACGACTGGCTGACCAATCCGGCGGGGCTGGGCCAAATTCCGGCGGAAAGGCACGGCAGCCGTGTCGCGGTGATCGGCGCCGGCATCGCGGGCATCGTCGCCGGCTACGAGTTGATGCGTCTGGGGCTGCGCCCGATCCTGTTCGAATCCGGCGAACTCGGCGGCCGCCTTCGCTCGCAGCCGTTCGAGGGCACCGACGGAATCGTGGCCGAACTGGGCGGCATGCGCTTTCCGCGGTCGTCACGGGCCTTCTATCACTATGTTGATATGCTCGGGCTGGAATCCGCGCCGTTCCCCAATCCGCTCACGCCGGCGGCGGGGTCGACGGTGATCGATCTGGAGGGCGAGACGCACTATGCCGAAACGCTGGAAGACCTGCCGCCGCTGTTCCGCGAGGTCGCCCACGCCTATGACGCGGCGCTTGAGGAGGGCGCGCGATTCTCGGATCTGAAGGCAGCCATCCGCGACCGCGACGCCGACCGGGTCAAGGAGATCTGGAATCCGATCGTGCGCGACTGGGACGAGCGGACCTTCTATGATTTCGTGGCATCGTCGGATGCCTTTCAGGCGCTGAGCTTCCGCCACCGCGAGGTTTTCGGCCAGGTCGGGTTCGGCACCGGCGGCTGGGATTCCGATTTTCCCAACAGCATGCTGGAGATCCTGCGCGTCAACGCCACCGAATGCGACGAGGACCAGCACCTGATCGTTGGCGGCGTCGAGCAGGTGCCCCAGGGATTGTGGCGCCGGGCCCCGGACGATGCCGTCTACTGGCCGACGGGAACGACCCTGGCGGGGCTGAACGGCGGCGCGCCGCGTCCCGGCGTCCGGCGCATCTTTCGCGCCGACGACGATCGCCTGACCGTGACCGACCGCTGGGGACGCACGGAATCCTTCGACGCTGTTATCGCCACCTGTCAGAGCTGGCTGCTGACCACGGCGATCGAGACCGAGGAGCGCCTGATCAGCCAGAAAACCTGGATGGCGATGGACCGCACCCGCTATATGCAGTCATCCAAGACCTTCGTCATGGTCGACCGGCCGTTCTGGAAGGACAAGGATCCCGAAACCGGCCGCGATCTGATGTCGATGACGCTGACCGACCGGCTGTCGCGCGGCACCTATCTGTTCGACAACGGTCCCGGCAAGCCCGGTGTCATCTGCCTCAGCTATTCGTGGATGTCGGACGCCCTGAAGATGATGCCGCAACCGGTTGAACGACGGGTCGAATTGACGCTTTCGGCGCTGGAAAAAATCTACCCCGGCCTCGACATACGCGTGCATATTATCGGCGACCCGATCTCGGTAAGCTGGGAGGCCGACGAGAATTTCCTCGGCGCGTTCAAGGGCGCGCTGCCCGGCCACTATCGTTACAACCACCGAATGTTCGGCCATTTCCACCAGGACGGCATGCCGCCGGAACAGCGCGGCCTGTTCCTGGCCGGCGACGGCATCAGCTGGACACCGGCCTGGGTCGAGGGCGCGGTGCAAACGGCCCTGAATGCGGTGTGGGGCGTGACCGCCCATCTGGGCGGCCACAGCCCGGCGGCCAATCCGGGCCCGGGCGACGCCTATCCCTGGCACGGGCCGATCACGCTGGGCGAATAGAATAGCCCCCCACCCCTGAGATTGTCATGCCGGGGAGGACCGAATGGCGCCCTCTTCAGCCTCGGCTTCCGGCAGGCCGGGCACGCCGGGATCGGGGTTCCTGACGACAGTGCCGCGAACGATCTGGAAATCCTCGCTCGGCGCGCCCACGCGCCGGCCGTGCTCACGGATCGACTCCGGATCGCGTGCCTCGTAGATGCACACCGATCCGACACGACCGTCCGGCTCCGAGACGGCGTAGCTGCGAATCCACCGAACACGATCGGCCATTTCCTCGCCGACTCGTGCCGACACCGCACCGGCAGCTTCGAGTTCTTCCTGATTGGCCCAGGCACCACGACGGCGAATCACATACAAATCCATGACGTCCTCCTTCGTTATCGGTTACGCTTGAATGATGCGCCAGAAGGCCATTCGATCGAAGCCGGCGATCGTGACAACAACAGCAGATGAAACTGCCAGTTCGGGTTCGGACCCTGGAACCCGCGCGCGACCTTCGGAATAATGTCCATGACGATTGGGGGCATTCATGGCTGAAGACGCAGATATGCTGAATGCGACGATCATCCTCGTCAGCGAGGGATATGCGTCCACCGCGGTCGGACCGATCGAAGTGTTCACGGCGGCCGGGAAGATGTGGAACGAGATGAGCGGCGTCGCTGTCCGGCCCCGCTTCCGGGTCACGATGGCCTCGATCGACGGGGCACCGGTCGAGAGCGCCTACGGTCTGCGCATCGCGCCGGACAAGAGCATCGACGAGGTCGGGCCTTCCGATCTGATATTCATCTCGGCCTCAGGCCCTCTGCCCTCGGAATGGATGCAGCGCCACGCCACCCTGCTTCCCTGGCTGGTCGAACGATACGAACGCCAGGGAACCCTGTTGGCCGGCGTGTGCTCGGGCGTGGCGTTCCTTGCAGAAGCCGGCCTGCTTTCCGGACGCCGGGCGACCACCCATTGGGGCGTGGCTGAGGAGTTCCAGCGCCGCTATCCAACGGTGGATTGGCAGACCGACATGCTGATTACGGAGGATGCCGGACTGTTCTGCGGCGGTGGCGTCAACGCAGCGACCGACCTCAGCCTTTATCTGGTTGAACGGCTGTGCGGACGGGAGACGGCGATCGAGTGTTCCAAGGCGCTGCTTCTCGACATGCCCCGCCTGCACCAGTCCGGCTATGCAATCCTGCCGATATCGCGACCGCATTCGGACGCGAAGATGCGAGCCCTGGAAGAATACCTTCACGCCGGTTTCAGGCGGAATGTGACCGCTGAAGAGCTGGCTGGCGTGGCGGGAATGAGTGTGCGCACACTAATGCGGCGTTTCAAGGCGGCGACCGGCTGCCTGCCGGGGGCGTATCTTCAGATGGTCCGCGTCGCGGCGGCCCGGCAGATGCTCGAAGACGGCGCGACGTCGATCGAGCGGGTTGCGACCTCGGTCGGGTACGAAGACGTTTCGTTTTTCCGCCGGGTCTTCAGGCGCTACTGCGGCATGGCCCCGGCTGCATACCGCGAGCGCTATCGGCTTCGGACGGCGTCCCCGGAACGCGCAGCCAGCACGCGGGGGCGTTCAACGCCCGTAGCGTGACCGGTCAATCGGCATCATCGTCCTGTGCCATTGCCGTTTCCCATTTGCTGAGCGGTGCCAACAGGGCCGGCGAGCATCGAAGATCGATGACGAAAGGCCGATCGGTGACGGCGAAGGCCCGATTCAGAACCGCATCGACATCCGCCATCCCGTCGATCACCGCGCCGTCGGCTCCGAACGCGGCGGCCATGGCAACAAAGTCCGGGTTATGGATCGTGGTGCCATAGGGTTCCGCCTGCTGGGCATAGACATTCTGCAGCACGCCGTTATTGACGATGATCAGCACGATCGGCAGGCGGTGTTGCACGACGGTGGCCAGTTCCATGCCGACCATGCCGAAGCCGCCATCGCCGCAGATTCCGACGGCCTGCCGCGACGGGTCGCTCAGTTGGGCGGCGATCAGGGCCGGAAGACTGAATCCCATCGTGCCCAACCGTGAACTGACCAAGAATGGCTGGCGGTGTTTGAGGCGCAGGAACAGCGCCACCCAGAGTGTGTGCGAGCCTGTATCCACGACCACGCTGTGGCGCTGATCGAGATATCCGTTCAGTTGGAACAGGAAATCGAGCGGATTGATGAAGCTGAGGTCGTCATGCGCCGCCAGCGAGTCGAGAATGCCGTCCATGGTTTCCAGCCGCTCACCAGCCAGCCGTTCGATGATATCCGATGGCGGCCGTGGCGACAGATGCGCCGCGATTCCGTCGGCGGTATCGGCCAGCGGCCCCAGCAGCATCATCTCGGCCGCATAGTCCAGCGATGCCGTGGTGCTGTCCATCGAACACTGAATCAGCCGGCGGCACTGCATGTTGCGCCCGTCCGCCAGAAACGGTTTCAGATTGTCGACGCCAAAGGCGATGACGGTGTCCGCGGCCTCCACCACCCGCTTGGTCGCCGCGATCGCCGGATACCCGAAAATACCCAGGACACCCAGATAATGGGGATGACTTTCGTCGACGATTCCCTTGCCGTCAAAGGATGACACGACCGCCACGCCCAGCGCTTCGGCCAGGGCCTCGATGCTGGCGCCGGCACCGCCCGCCCGCCGGCCGACGACAATGACGGACCGGCCGGTCTCTGCCATGGCCGCGGCCCGCCCGAAGGTTGCCCGATCCGGACCCGGGGCCACTGGAACGCAGGGCGGGCTGATTGACGACAGATCGAACAGACGGTCCCCCGGCGTGACATCCTCGTCCAGAATATCGACCGGCAGCGCCAGATGGGCGGCCCCCTGATTCTGGATGGCGAATCCGATCAGATTGCGCAACAGCGCGACCAGTTGAGACGACGACGCGCAGGTCACGCTGCGCGGCAGGATCGCATTGTAAAGACTGGTCTGATCGACATCCTGAAAATCCCAGTGGCCCTGCTGGTCACGCGATACGACGCCGGTCAGCGCCAGCAGTGGCGCCCGGTCCAGCTGCGCTTCGACCACGCCGCACACCGCCTGCAATGCCCCCGGTCCCGACGTCGCCATACAGACGGCCAGCCGCCCGGTCAGTTTTGCCTCGGCGGCGGCCGCGAGGGCGGCGGCATTCTCGTGCCGCATTAGCACCCATTGGACCGTGTCCTGGCGTTGCAGGGCGCCCAGCAGCGGTACCAGAGGCGATCCGGGATAACCGTAGATATGGCGAACACCGCATGCCGCCAGAAATGCAACGAGATAGTCGGCAACTTTCATGGTCGTCCTGCTCGTTCGACTGTTCCACGGGCACAACCACCAGCCGCCGAACAGCCCGAACGATGCCCCCGTCGCATAGTGTGATCGCATTCACAACAGGTCAAGGCGCGGGGTACGGACAGCCGGACGCCTTCGGATCATAGGTCCGGTTACTAATTTGTGTCGGCCGTCATGAGAAAAACAGGATGCTGCGCTGCACAATTCTTCGTTTGCGATGATATGATCAGTGCGCACATTATTGAAAGCGGGATCGGCCCGAGTGCCGGGTTCTGTCCGTTCAAATGAAGGATACGAGAGCATGATCACCGGACCCATCGTTGCACAGATCGCCGGTGCCTTGACCACGACCGTAAGCGCTGGCGCCCGCTTCTTTGGCTTCAGCGGTCTGAGTACGAGCCAGGAGGTGACGTATCAGGAGTTGATGAACCTGTCCGACCGGCAGTTGGAAGACATCGGCCTGACGCGTGGCCTGATCGAAACCGTGGTCGTCCAGGGACCGGAAGCACTGAAGCAATTCCGTACGCCGGAAGATGCCGCTCACGCCGTTAGCCGGCCGGCGAACGTCAACAGGCTGGTCTGAGGCCACAGGTCGCCAGAATGCGATTGTCTCGTTATCGATCCGGGCGGTAGAACGATTGCAGTTCCGGCGCCGATGTCGATTGGCGCCGCCACGGCAAGCGGGAGCCGATCGATGAGAATCGCGTTCGTCGGACTTGGAATCATGGGCGCCCCGGTGGCTGGGCACCTCGTCCGCGCCGGCCATCCCGTCACCATAGCGACGCGGACAAACAAGCCCGTGGTCGACGAACTCGCCGCCGCTGGGGCGCGGGTCGCCGACAGCCTGGCCGCTGCCGCCCTCGACGCGGACATCGTGTTCACCTGTCTCGGCACCCCGGCCGAGGTCGAGCAGGTTTACCTCGGCAACGGACCGGGCGAACGTTCGAACAGCGATAATCTGGCCGGCGCCATGGCGACGGGCACGCTGGCCGTCGACCTGACCACCTCGTCGCCCGCTCTGGCGGAAGCCATTGCCGCCCGGCTGGCCGAGCGGGGTGTCGGATTCATCGACGCCCCGATGACCGGCGGTCAGGGCGGGGCGCAGAAGGGAACGCTGACACTGCTGGTCGGCGCTCACGACGCCGAGCTGGAGCGCGCGCGCCCCGTTCTCGCGCATTTCTCGTCGGCCATCCATCATTTCGGCGCGCCCGGCAGCGGTTCGAGGGCCAAGATCGCCAACCAGATCGCCGTTGCGTCGACTTTGCAGGGGGTGGCCGAAGCGCTCGCCTTTGGCGTGGCGGGCGGGCTGAACGCGAAAGCCCTGGTCGAGTCGCTCGCGGCCGGCACCGCCGACAGCTTCCTGATGCGAATCCACGGCCGCAAGATGGTCGAGGGCGACATGGCGCCCGGTTTCTTCATTGATCATTTCGTCAAGGACCTGCGGATCGCGCTGGACGAGGCCGCCAAGCTGTCGCTTTCGCTGCCCGGATTGACAGCCGCCGAACGCTGTCACGCCGCCCTGGCCGCTCAGGGCCGCGGCCGCGACGGGATCCAGGCGGTTATTCACGCACTGCTTGCCGACGGGCTGCCCGCCCGCTGACGGCTCCATTTTCCGGGCCCTCATTCCAATCATTGCTTGACGCAGTGCACCATCGCGCACATGTTGCATCTTGCAAACCGTCCAGACGGTACAGTCAGGATAAACGATGCCCGCCGCACCCGAACGCGCCAATGCACGCAGCGCCATTCTCGACGCCGCCCAACGCGTCGCCGTCCGCGACGGCGCCGGACACGTCACGCTTGATGCCGTCGCCCGCGAAGCCGGGGTCAGCAAGGGCGGGCTGCTCTACAATTTCCCGAACAAGGAAGCGTTGCTGGTCGCCATGCTCGAACGCATGGTCGACCGCATCGACCACGAGCTCGAAAGCTATCTCGAGACCCACCGCGATGACCGCAACGCCATGGTCAAAACCCTGCTGCGGGCGGTCGATCTCAAGGAATGCGTCGATCCGCAGGTCAAGATGGCGGTGCTCGCCGCCGGGGCGGAAAAGCCGGAACTGCTTGACCCGATCCGTCGCGTCTATCGCAAGTGGCTGGACCGGATCAGGGCGGAGTCCACCGATCTCGACCGCGATTTGATGGTGTGGTTCGCGATGGAGGGCATCGTCTTCACATCGATGCTGAACGTCTGTCCGCTCGACGGCGAGGAACGGGAAAATCTGCGCCGATATCTGCTCCGGCAAGTGGAAGGATAAGGCGATGCCGCGCTCCAACCCGATATCGCGCCGCATGGTGCCCGGCGCCGGCCCGGCAGTGGCGCTGGCCGCCGCCCTGATCCTGTCCGCGTGCATCGAGACCACGGCCTCGAACGAGGGTGACGAGGACACGGCGCGTCCGGCACGCATCGAAAGCGCCTCTAACGGCATTGCCCCCGATATCCGCCGGTTCGTCGGCCGGATCGAGGCCGTGCAGACCACGGATCTGTCCTTCCAGGTCGGCGGCGAACTTGTCGCAATGCCGGTGCGCGAGGGGCAGCGGGTCGAGCGTGGACACAGGCTGGCCGCCATCGACCCGGAGGACTACGAACGCGCCGTGCGTGAGGCCGAGGTGCGGCTGGACCTCGCCCGTCAGGACCTCGACCGCAAATCCCGCTTGCTGCAGAGCAACAGCGTCTCCGAAGCCGTCCACGAACAGGCGGTCGCGGAACACGATCTGCGCGAGGTCGCGCTGGAAACCGCCCGCCGAAATCTCGACCACACGACCATCGAGGCGCCGTTCGACGCGTTGGTGACCCGCACGCTCGTCGACGCCCATACCAACGTCACATCAGGCACGCCCGTGCTGAGGGTTCAGGATGTGAGCGAACTGAGGATCGCGGTGAATATTCCCGAACGTCTGATGGGCATGATCGGCAACAGGGATGCCCTTCAGGCCCATGTCGTTTTCCCGGCGGCCGACGGTGCCCGTTTCGACCTGGACTATCGCAGCCACGAAACTCAACCCGACAACGTCACGCAGACCTATCGCGTGACCTTCGCCATGCCTTACCCCGAGGCGCCCGCCCTTCTGCCCGGCATGATCGGCAGGGTCGAAATCGCGCCGGGCGGCGGTATGGGCGCCAGTACGGGTCCCGGCGTCTCGGCACCCTCGTCCGCGGTCGTCGCCGATAACGACGGCGGCTTCCATGTCTGGGTCGTCAGCGGTCCCGACGGCGAGGTGCGCCGCCAGCCGGTCGCCGTCGGCCCGATCGTCGACGACCGCGTGGCGATCACCGAGGGGCTGTCCGCCGATGACCGCATCGTCACAGCCGGCGCGCATCATCTGAATGAAGGCATGAGGGTCCGCCCGATCGAGGCGTTCTGATTTTCCGCCATCTCCGGGACCTTCCCGGTCCCCCCGCACGTCAGAAGAGGGCGCCGCCCCCATGGACATCGCGCATACGTCCATCGACCGTCCGGTCAACACCTGGCTGATCGTTCTGGCGTGTCTGATCGGCGGAATCGTCGGACTGCTGACCGTCGGCCGGTTGGAGGATCCGGCTTTCACGATCAAGGAGGCGATCGTCGTCACGCCCTATCCCGGCGCCAGCGCGAGCGAGGTCGAGCGCGAGGTCACCGAGGTGCTGGAATCGGCGGTCCAGCAGATGGCGCAGCTAAAGCAGGTCCGCTCGAAATCGATGCCCGGGCTGTCTGAAATCACCGTTGAAATCCAGAACACCTATGACGGCGAGGCGCTGCCACAGGTCTGGGACGAACTGCGCCGCAACGTGCGCGATGCCCAGGGCGATCTGCCGCCGGGCGCGCGCGCCTCGATGGTCAACGACGATTTCGGCGACGTTTTCGGCATCAGTTATGCCGTCACGGCGCCGGGATACGACGACCGAGAGCGTGCCGACCTGGCCTCGTTCCTGCGCCGCAATCTGCTTACGGTGGGGGGCGTCTCGAAGGTCGATATCGCCGGCCTGCGGGACGAGGCGATTTATCTCGACATCGCCCAGGAACGTCTGGCGTCGCTCGGCATTCCGCTGTCCCGGATCATCAACACGATCCAGGTCGAGAACGACATCGCCGACGCCGGCGCGATGCGCATCGGCGACCGCTCCGTCCGACTGGCGCCCACCGGCGGATTCGGCACCGTCGAAACGATTGAAAGCCTGCGCATCGGCCTGCCCGGATCGACGGAGCAGATATCCCTGCTGGATCTCGGCGAAATCTCGCGCCAGCCCGTCGAGGTGCCCGACCATCTGATCCGGCACAACGGCGAAAGCGCGTTCACCCTGTCCGTCGCCGGGCTGACCGACGCCAACATCGTGGAAGTCGGCGAGGCCGTCGAACGGCGGTTGGCCGGGTTGAACGACCAATTGCCGGTCGGCGTCGAATTGCACCCGATCTACGAACAGCATGTCGTCGTCGACCGGGCGATCAACGGTTTCGTCGTCAGTCTGGCGTTGTCGGTCGCCATCGTCATCGGCGTGCTGTGCCTGTTCATGGGCTGGCGGTCGGGAATCGTGGTGGGCGCGGTGCTGCTGCTGACCGTTCTGGGGACCGTCTTCATGATGCGCGTCTTCGGCATCGAGATGGAGCGGATTTCGCTGGGCGCCCTGATCATCGCCATGGGCATGCTGGTCGACAACGCGATCGTCGTGACCGAGGGCATGCTGGTCGGACTGCAGCGGAGCAATACGCTGCGCGACGCGGCTTCGGAGGCGGTGCGGCGCACACGGTGGCCGCTGCTGGGCGCCACGGTCATCGGCATCATGGCCTTTTCCGGCATCGGGTTGTCGGACGACATCACCGGCGAATTCCTGTTCTCGCTGTTCGCCGTGATCGGCATTTCGCTGATGCTGAGCTGGGTTCTGGCCATCATGCTGGCGCCGCTGTTCGGCCATTACCTGTTTCGCGGCGCCGGCCCACATGGCGGCGGCGACCCCTATGGCGGCAGGCTCTATCGCGGGTATCACCGTGTCCTGTCCATCGCCCTGGCCCATCGCGCCGTGACAGTCGGCCTTCTGATCGTAATCACGGCGGCGTGTTTCGTCGGTTTCGGCTTCGTCAAGCAGAGCTTCTTTCCCAACTCGAACACGCCGATGTTCTATGTGAACTACTGGATGCCCCAGGGCACGGATATCCGGGCCGTGGACCGCGACATGGCCGAGATCGAGTCGTTCATCCTGGACCAGCCGGAGGTCGAGGCCCTGACCACGACGGTCGGCCGGGGCCTGCCGCGCTTTATGCTGACCTATGCGCCGGAACAGCCCAATGACAGCTATGGCCAGTTCGTCGTGCGGGTCGACGAGCGCGACGCCATTGCCGACCTGGCGGACCGCATTCGCGGCCATATCGAATCGCGCTATCCCGACAGCACGCCCCGGCCGGTACGGATCGTATTCGGTCCACCGGCGGGGGCAGAGGTCGAGGCGCGGTTCTCCGGGCCGGACGCCGACACACTGCGCCAGCTCGGACAGCAGGCCGCGTCCATCATGCGGGCCTCGCCGGCGCTGAACGATATCCGCAACGACTGGCGTCAACGCGAACTGACGGCCGTGCCGCATTACGACGACGAACGCGCGCGCATCGCCGGCGTCACCCGCACCGACCTTGCGCAGACACTGAGATTCGTCACCGAGGGGGTGCAGGCCGGCACCTATCGCGAAGGCGACCGGCTGATCCCGATCCTGGCCCGGCCGCCGGACGCCGAACGGGCGGAGACCGCCTCGATCCGCGACCGGCTGGTCTGGTCCAGCGGCGCGGAAGCCTATGTGCCGCTGGAACAGATCGTGACCCGGATCGAAACGGTCGGCGAGGACACGCTGATCAGACGCCGTGACCGTATGCGCACGCTCACCGTCCAGTCGAACCCCGTCGGTGACCTGACCGCCGCGACCGCCCGCGATGCCGTCGTCGCCGAAATCGAAGCCATCGAGCTGCCGCCCGGCTATGCGCTGGAATGGGGCGGCGAGTACGAGGCCACCGTCGAAGCACAGACCGCCGTGTTCCAGCAATTACCGCTCGGATTTCTGGTCATGCTGATCATCAGCGTCGTGCTGTTCGGCCAGGTGCGCCAGCCACTGATCATCTGGCTGATCGTGCCGATGTCCGTGTGCGGCGTGGTCATCGCGCTGCTGTCGACGGGCGTCGCGTTCGGCTTCGTGGCCCTGCTGGGCCTGCTCAGCCTGTCGGGCATGCTGATCAAGAACGCCATCGTGCTGCTCGACGAGATCGACGACCAGATCGCCGGGGGCAAGGATCCCTATCAAGGCCTGACCGACGCCAGCGTCAGCCGTCTGCGCCCGGTCATGCTGGCAGCCGGCACCACGATCCTCGGCATGGTGCCGCTGCTGGCCGATGCGTTCTTCATCGGGTTGGCCGTGACGATCATGGGCGGCCTGGCCTTCGCCACCATCCTGACGCTGGTCGCGGTTCCGGTCCTGTATGCCCTCTTCTTCCGCATCCGGCCGCCGGAACACCATTCGGCGCATCGTGAAGCACATCAAACCTGACGAAAACTGCTTTGCCGGGCCATCGCTGCCGACGCGGCTTCCACCGTCGACGCATACCGCACAAGCGGTTTCTTCAAGCCGTGGGTGAGCAAAACGCGCCGGATGTCGCGGCTGGTACCGGTCAGCCAGAGCGTCACGTCATGCCGGCGGGCCTTGTGCGCCAGACTTTCGATCATGTTCGCGCCGGTCGAATCCAGGAAGGGCACGGCCTCGAAGTCGACGATCAGTGCCTTGTGGTTGTCCTGAATGCGGTCGAGAACGGAACCGATGGATGCTGTCGCGCCGAAAAACAGGGCACCAGTGATCCGGTAGACGACGACATCGGGGTTCGCGGCAGCCGACTCGTTATAAGCTTCGCGCGGATGGGCGTCGTCGGCTTCGTCTCGCCCCACAAACGGCTTCTGGGAGGAAACCGCCGTTGTCCGGCTCATCCGGTGGATGAACAGCACTGAGCCGAGCGCGAAGCCGACGACGATAGCCTCGGTGAGGTCCCGGAATACTGTCAGGAAAAAGGTCGCCCCCAGAACCGTCGCTTCGCCCCAGCCCGAACGCAGCAGGATCGCGATGGCGGGTCTCTCGATCATGTTCCAGGCGACCACGGCAAGCACACCTGCCAGCGCCGCCAGCGGGATATAGGCTGCGAGGGGAGCAGCGACGAGCATGAAAAGAAGAATGAACAGGGAATGAAGCATCCCGGCAATCGGCCCGTGCGCGCCCGCACGCACATTGGTGGCCGTGCGGGCAATGGTGCCCGTCACGCAAAAGCCGCCGAAGAGCGAGGCCCCGATATTGGCCGCGCCCTGCGCGACGAGCTCGCAGTTCGAACGGTGCCGCCGTCCGGTCATGCCATCAGCGACGACGGCCGACAGCAGTGATTCGATGGCGCCCAACAAGGTGAAGGACAGGGCAGCCGGCAGAACCGCGATGATCCGGTCCATCGACAGATCGGGCAAGTGCGGCACCGGAAGCGACGAGGGAATACCGCCGAACTTCGTGCCGATGGTCTCGACAGGCAATGCCATCACCGCCGTGGCGACCGCGGTCAGCGCAACGGCGATCAGCATGCCCGGCCAACGCGGCTGCCAGCGGCGCAATCCGAGGATGATTGCAACGGTTGCAACAGAAATTGCGACTGCGGCAACCGTAACACTGTCCTTCGCTCCCCAAAGGACCGGGATCTTTTCGAGCAGCTCGCCGGGTTCGTGGTCCAGGGTCAAGCCGAATAGGTCCTTGATCTGGCTGGCAAAGATGATCACCGCAATTCCGGCGGTGAAACCGACCGTTACCGGAAAGGGAACGAACTTGATAAACGTGCCGAACCGCAAAAACCCGACCGCCACCAGCATCAGCCCCGACAGGAAGGTGGCAAGGATCAGGCCGTCGATGCCATGCTGTGCGACCGTTGCCGCGACAAGAACGATAAACGCGCCAGCCGGACCGCCGATCTGGAAACGCGATCCGCCGAGCAGCGAGACGATGAAGCCGCCTATGATTGCCGTATAAAGGCCCTGGGCCGGCGATGCGCCCGAGGCGATGGCGATGGCCATGGAAAGCGGAAGCGCCACGATGGCTACGGTAAGTCCTGCCAATGCATCGGCGCGCAGGTGAGGAAAACCATAGCCTTCGCGCAGAACCGTGAGAATTTTCGGGGTGTAGAGGTCCGCAAAGCTGGGCGCGTCGCTCGATCTGTCTGTCGTTGCTTTCACTTGTTGCCGCACCTTGAGGTAGGAAGCGGCGGGATCGTCGGCTTGTCGTCGGCGGTCGCCGTCGCGGATTGGTTCAGGATGACGAGGATGATGACTTCAATCGAACGCCGCGTCCGCCTGAGGGACTGGCAGCGCCGTCACCGATCAGTTCGATGCCCGCGGCTTCAAGGGCAGCGACAACCCGGGTGAGGCTCTCGACCACGCCGCGAACATTGCCACCACTTGATTCCATGCGTTGGATCGTCGGGATGGAAAGTCCCGACAATTCGGCCAGGGTCTTCTGGTCAATGCCGAGAAGAGCACGTGCGGCACGCATTTGGGCGGCGGTCATCATGGGCATATCCTGAACGGGATGTATGCCATCTATCACTTGAATTATGATATGTCAAATATCAGAACCGATACCCGGACGCTTTCGGGCATGTGTGCCCGAAAGGAGCGAATGGGCGGCCATACCGTGCGGCGATCACGCCTCGCGGACGGCCACGCGGCCCTTGCCGGCCCGTTTGGCGGTATAAAGGGCTTCGTCGGCCATGCGCATCGTGGCGGAGAAATCGGCATCGCCGTTGGGCGTCCAGCACGCGATGCCGATGCTGCAGCCGATCCGGACCGTCGCACCGTCAGCATCGATGGGCTGCGCAATGCTGTCCACGATGCGCCCGGCGATGGTTTCCGACATTTGCCGCCAGTCCGCGTTCGGTAGCGCCAGGATCAGCGCAAATTCGTCCCCGCCAAGCCGGACCGCCTGATCGCCGCCGCGCACGACCTGACGCAGGCGCTGCGCCACGGCCTGCAGCACCGCATCGCCGACACCATGGCCGAAACGATCATTCACAGGCTTGAAACCGTCGAGATCGAGGCACAGAAACGCCAGCACCTGATCCGTGCGGGCGGCGTTCGGGCCGGCGCGGTCCAGATAGGCGTCCAGCCCGATGCGGTTGGCCAGACCGGTCAGCCGGTCGCGGTGGGCCAGCGCCTCCATACGCGTCAGGCTATGCAGCAATTCGCGCAGCGCGGCCGACAGGGTCTCGATTTCGGTGATGCCGCGATGCTGCGGGATCTCTCTCATTTCGCCGCTCCGCAACCGGTCGGCGGTCACGGCGATCTCGCTCAGCGGCCGTGTTACCCATCCGGCAATCCACCACCCCAGCGCGGCGAATAACGTGACCAGAAGCGCGCCCCACAGCGCCAAAGTCCACTGCATGGCCGTCACGGGCGCATGGGCAACCGCCAACGGCTGGCGCGCGACAACCGTCCAGCCCAGGCCCGCATAGCTTTGATAGCCGTCGGCGACGGCATAGCCGGTCAGATAGTCTTGGTCGTCGGGCCAGGTTTCAACGCCGCGCCATGTTCCAGCCGACCGCGCGCGACCCAGTCCCGCCAGTTCGAACCGCTGTCCGATATCGGAATCCGGACCCAGCAACACCGAGTCATCGATCGCGCTTATCACGAACACGTCGATGGCGCTGTTACCGTCCAGTGGCGAAAGCACCGTCTCGGCAACGGCGCGCGACCAGTCCCAGCTCAGATGGGCGGCGAGGACGCCGGCGAAATTCCCTTCGGTATCGCGGACCGGCACACTGACATCCACGAACTTCATCGGCTCGCCGGTTGGGTTGGGCAGCAGGCTGGCCAGCAGCACAGCCTCGTGAACATCGCCGATGAAAGTCGTCTCAAGCGCTTCGAGATAGACCGGCCGGTGTCCGATATCCGCCCCTTCCAGTAATCCTCCCGTTGCCGCGATCACCGTCCCGCCCGCATCGGTCCGGCCGATCCAGGAAAACGCCGGCACGTTGTCCTGCAGCCGCATCAGCAATAACCGGGCAGCAGCGGTGTCGGGCAGGGCCCGCAGAGGGTCGAGCCCGGCCAGAAGTGTGATCTCGTTGCGCCGTGCATGCATGTGACGATCGAGCGTGTCGGCCATATGGGCCGCCGTTTCGACCAGGGATCGGCCGATCGACGACTGCAGGACGGCACCGGCGCGCTGACCGATGACGAAATTCGAAAGGCTGATCAGGACGATGACGACGCCGGCAAAGACCAGCGCGAAACGCACTCTGAGGCTCGTGGAGGGAAAACGGCTGATCATTTTCGGGCTGCAGACGGGGACGGGGGCGGGCGATAATGGCGATCGATCCGTCTGCATACGTTACAGTCGTGTGGTTTTTCTTAACGCCAGCGTCCTCGTGACGACATCACGAACCGTAGTCGGCACGCTTGTGCAGAACCAGGGTCGACCACACGCCGATGACCCGGCGTTCGATCAGATGAAGCCCCTGATATCGGTGGGCGGCAAGAACCATGGCCTCCTGATGGGTCATCAAGCCTGACAATACGAGGATTCCTCCCGGCGCCAGGACGCCAGCCGCATCGCGGGCCAGCAGTGTCAGCGGGCGGGCCAGGATGTTCGCCAGGATCAGGTCGTAAGGCGCGCGCCGGCGGATCACCGGGTTGCGGTATCCCTCGGACCGGGCGGCCGACATCAGATGGGCGACCCGGTTCAGGCCGGCGTTCTCTGCCGCGACCTGCACGCTGCGGCCGTCATTGTCCGCCGCCAGCACCGGCGTCGCCCAGCATTTCGCCGCCGCGATCGCCAGAATGCCCGACCCGCAGCCCATATCCAGCGTGTTGTGGATATGGCGGCGCTTGGCCAGGGCCTCGATCGCGCGCAAACACCCCTCAGTGGTCGGGTGCTCACCGGAGCCGAACGCCGTCGCCGCGTCGACATGCAGCCCGATGCTGGAGGGCGGCGGCCGGCGTTCGACATGCGAACCGTGGATGAAAAACCGACCGATCTCGACCGGCGGAAAGGCGTTCTTGGTCTCCGCGATCCAGTCGCGCCCCTCGACCCGCTCGACGGTGAATGGCGGTTCGGCCATGTCGAAGGCGTCGGCGATGACGGCCAGCCGCACGCCGATATCGCCGCGGTCGGGCTCCTCGGGGCAAACGACCGAAACCTGCAGGTCGGCATCCTGATCGACACCGAACATCGACACCGAACCCAGATCGCCCAGCAGTTCCGACACCGCTTCGGCCGCGTCGATCGGAACGGCCAGATCGACACGCCATGTATCAACCGGCGCGGCACTGCCCAGCGCCATGGCAAAAGATTGTATCGGTGCACGCATGAATCAGTCCGCCTTCGATGCGGGGACGACGAAACTGTCCATCACCCGCTTTTCACCGCTATGATCGAAATCGATGCCGAGTTTCTCACCGTCGGCGGCAACGACGGTGCCATAGCCGAATTTGCGGTGGAAAACACGGTCGCCTTTTCTGTAGCTGACCGACGACTGCGGGCGTTTCTCGACCGAATAGTCGACGCCGTCGATCACCGTCGGCCGATAGCCGGAGCCACCAGCGGCATGGGTGCGTGCGGCCTCACGGAGCCGGGCGACGGCCGTATCGGAAACGCCGTGGGGATCGGGCGCCTGCATGCCGGTCGTCTGCTCGCGGACGACGAAATCGTCGGGCAACTCGCCGATGAACCGCGACGGCAGCGAGGATTGCCACTGCCCGTGAACGCGGCGGTTCAGCGCTGCCATGACCACCGCCCGCGTCTTGGCCCGCGTCAGGCCGACATAGGCCAGCCGGCGTTCCTCCTCCAGCCCCGCGACACCTTGTTCGTCCATCGCACGCTGGTGCGGGAACAGCCCTTCTTCCCATCCGGGCAGAAAGACATGGGCGAATTCCAGCCCCTTGGCGCCATGCAGCGTCATCAGCGACACCATTTCGCCGCCGGAATCGACGGTGGTGTCCATGACCAGACTGACATGCTCCAGGAATCCGAGCAGGCTGTCGAATTCCTCCATCGCCGTGACCAGTTCTTTCAGGTTCTCAAGCCGGCCCGGCGCTTCGGGCGATTTGTCGGCCTGCCAGAACCCGGTATAGCCGCTTTCGTCCAGCACCAACCGGGCCAGATCGGCATGGCCGATCCGCTCGGCCTGATCGCGCCAACGATCGAAATCGCGGATCAGGGCCTTGATCGGCGTGCGCGCCCGGGCGGTCAACTCGTCGGTTTCGACCAGCCGGGCGGCAGCCTCGTAAAGCGACACCTGCTGCCGCCGGGCGGCGGCGTGCAGGGTCTGCACCGTCGTCTTGCCGATGCCGCGCTTGGGCACGTTGATGATGCGCTCGAACGCCAGATCATCGTCGCTCTGCGCGATGACCCGCAGATAGGCCATCGCGTCGCGGATCTCCATGCGCTCGTAAAAGCGCGGGCCGCCGATCACCCGGTACGGCAGACCCAGCGTGATCAACCGTTCCTCGAACTCGCGCATCTGGAACGACGCCCGCACCAGGATCGCGACGTCGCTGAGCGGCACCTGACGGGTCTGAAGGGACTCGATCTCGTCGCCGATCCAGCGGGCTTCTTCCTCGGCATCCCAGACGATCCGGACCTGAACCGGATCGCCGCTGGCGCCCTCGGAGAACAGCGTCTTGCCCAGCCGCCCCTGATTGTTGGCGATCAGGCCGGACGCCGCGCCCAGGATGCGGCCGGTCGAACGGTAATTGCGCTCCAGCCGGATCACCGTCGCGCCGGGAAAGTCCTGCTCGAAGCGCAGGATGTTCCCGACCTCCGCGCCGCGCCAGCCATAGATCGACTGGTCGTCATCGCCGACGCAGCAGATATTGTGGTGGCCCTGCGCCAGCGCCCGCAGCCACAGATACTGGGCGACGTTCGTGTCCTGATACTCGTCAACCAGCAGATAGCGGAACCGGCGCTGGTATTCCTCAAGGATCGGATGGATCGTGCGCCCGGTGCCGGGATCGACGGCGGTGTGGCCGAACAGGGTGAGCGTGTGCAGCAGCAGATCGCCGAAGTCGCAGGCGTTCAGGCTGCGCAGCCGCTCCTGATAATCGCGGTAGAGCTGGATCATCCGGCCGCCGGCAAGATCGCCGCCATCTTCCGGCGTCAGCCGATCCGGCGTCAGGGCGCGGTCTTTCCAGCGCTCGATCACGCCCAGCAACTGCTTGGCCGGCCAGCGCTTGCCGTCGACCGAGCCCGCCTCCATCACCTGTTTCAAAAGGCGAATCTGATCGTCGGTATCCAGGATGGTGAAATTCGATTTCAGACCGACGGCTTCGGCATGCCGGCGCAGGATGCGCGCGGCCAGCGCGTGAAAGGTGCCCATCCACCAGCCCTCGACGTCGCCGCCGATCATGGCGGCCACGCGCTCCTTCATCTCGCGCGCGGCCTTGTTGGTAAAGGTCACCGCCAGGATCTGGCTGGGCCAGGCGCGCCTTGTCATCAGCAGGTGGCCAAGCCGGGTCGTCAGCACGCGCGTCTTGCCGGTGCCCGCGCCAGCCAGCACCAACACGGGGCCGTCCAGCGCCGTCACCGCCGCCCGCTGTTCCGGGTTCAGCGTGTCGAGATAGGGATAGGTGCCGGGCGGACCGTCAGCTGGCAATCCGGGAGCGGGCGCAGAGGCGCCAACGCCCGGTTCATCAGCGCCGTATGGGGCGCGGTACGGGTCCGCGTCACCGGCCGGAGCGCCGACATCGCCCGCCCCCGGCTCGGTGTTGAGCGGGTCGTCGCCAAAGGGATCGGAAGGCCATGGATCGGGTGCGGTCATGGCCCCGATATAGCATTTCCTTCCCCTGATCGAACCCTTAATCTTCGCCTATCGACCGCCGATTCATGTCCCGAGGACCCATCCCCGATGCCCGATAGCACCGCCACCATCCGCCCGGCCACGCCCGCCGACATCCCGGAAATCCTGCGCATGATCCGCGATCTGGCGCGGTTCGAAAAGGCCGAGGACGAGGTCAGGGTGACGGCCGACGACCTGATGCGCGACGGCTGGGGCCCATCGCCGCGCTTCGAGGTGCTGATGGCCGACGCAGATGGGGAAGCGGGAGGCGCCGTCGGGTTCTGCCTGTTCTTCCACAACTATTCGACCTGGGAGGGCCGCGCCGGTCTCTATGTCGAGGACCTGTACGTCGACCCCGACGCCCGCAAAGGCGGTTACGGACAGGCGCTGCTGGCCGCCGTCGCCCGGCTGGCGATCGAGCGCGACTGCCGCCGCGTCGACCTCAGCGCGCTCGACTGGAACCCCGCCCGCCGATTCTACGACCGGCTGGGGTTCGCGGAAAAGACCGAATGGGTCGGCTATCGCCTGACCGGCGAAGCCCTGCGCCGACTGGCCGATGGCGCACCGCAGGCCTCGATTGCGTGAAATCCTGATCAGGCAGGCGGAATTAAAAATCACCCATACCTGTGAAAGGAATCAAAATTCATTGTATGTGATCGCTTTTCAGGTGATGTTCACGCCTGCTGCCCCATGTTCGTTGGAGGCCGACCGAGCAAGGCAATGTCGAGGTGTTGAACGACACCGCGGATTTCTACCGCTATTTCGATGCGACACCGCATGCGGCGTTTCTGTTCCAATGCGTGGCGCGGACGATCGATGTCGATCTGCCGGAAGAAGCAAGGTTCCTGAAAGCCTATGACGGGTTCAAGGCTGGTGTGGCGCTCATGATCGATATGCCGGATCGTCTGCGGATCATCAGCAGAGTTGATGCCGTCCGACCCCACCATCCGCCAGAGATGGCCAGCGCGCACTGCACACTCGATCAGCCGCCGTTGGCGACGAGCATCACCGGTTCGGGCAGGTCGCGGAATTCCTCGTCGCCGTCATCGCCCGCCGCCCACATGAAGATTGCCATGCGGCTCGGGCGGTCGAGAACCGCGTTCGGGGCGTGCCAGACATCGACACCGAAGGTGACACCCTGGTCGCCGCGCGCCAGAAAACCCCGCATACCGTCGATGTCAGGTCCGCCGTCCGCGCCATGGGGCGCGACCACGACCATCCAGCGCGCAACGTCCATCGGCACGAAGGTCTGCGACGAATATTCGTGGCGCTCCATCGCGGTCAAGGTCAGCGGCAACGCACTCGGGGCCTTTGTCGTCACCGACAGCGATGGTGGCACGGCGGGCCGGGCGTTGCCCAGGGCATCGGAGAAATAGTGTCGTCCAAATTCGCCGGACACCTCGATCACATCGCCGAATGGCGCAAAGGCGTCGGCGGTCAGCGGTTCAAGCGTCAATCGGCGCATGGCGACCGTTCTCCGGACTGGTTCGGTTCTGACAAACAGGGCGGAACGTCGGCACCGCCTATGACGCCCCGGCCGGCGTAGGGGCCGGGTGGTGGTCCCGCCAGTGCCGGGCGATATCGGCGCGGCCGCAGATCCACACATCGGGGAACCCGCCGACATAATCCAGAAACCGCGCCAGCGCCGCAGCGCGCGCCGGATGGCCAACCAGCCGCATGTGCAGGCCGACGGACATCATTTTCGGGTGCATGGCGCCTTCGTGGTAGAGGACGTCGAATGCGTCCTTGCAGAAGCTGAAGAAGTCCTCGCCCGTCGCAAAATTCCCCTTGGCGAATTTCAGGTCATTGTTCGTCAGTGTGTAGGGGACGATGAGATGATCCTTGCCGTCGACTTTAGTCCAGTACGGCAGTTCGTCATTGTAGGCATCGGAGTCGTAGAGGAAGCCGCCTTCCTCGACCAGCAGACGCCGGGTATTTTCGCTCGGCGCATAGCGGCAATACCAGCCCTCGGGCCGCTTCCCCAGCGTCCGCTCCAGCGAGGCGACGGCTTTGCGGATATGCTCCCGCTCGGTTTCGGGGCTGAGTTTCCAATGCTCGATCCAGCGCCAGCCATGACAGCAGATGTCCCAATTCGCATCGCGAATGGCCTGTGCCGCCGCCGGATTGCGCTCGATCGCCAAGGCGCAGGCGAAGATCGTCACCGGCAGGCCGCGCTCCTGAAACAGGCGGAAGAGCCGCCAAAACCCGACACGGCTTCCGTATTCGAACATGCTTTCGCCGCCGAGATCGCGCTGTCCGGGGGCGAAGTCGGCGATTCCCGATTCGGTCAGGCCGGTTTCGGTTGCGCTTTCGCCGTCACCGATCGAGGGCTCCGAGCCTTCCTCGAAATTGATGACGAAATTGAGCGCCAGCCGGGCCCCGTTCGAGCCCGACCCGTTCGGATTCGGCCAGTTCGGGTTTGGCGGGTTGGCGCCATAGCCAACGAAATCGCGGTCTCCACCTCTCGCCATGACGGGCCTCGCTTGTTGTTACGATCGTCGTTTCAGCATGCATGGGTCAGCATGCATGGGCATCATTGGCAGAGCGAACCTGTCAGCGGCGATGCCGACTACCGACGTACTCCCTTACCGAACGCGCCGCAATCCTTACGCCGGCCATACCCGACCAGGTCCGCGCCTCGTGGCGACAGGCACCGCCGCGGCATCGTCAATGGCATTGCCCGGTCGAGCCTTCGGCGCACACGCGTTCGCCATCGATCCAGATAGCCCCGCTGAGGTCAGCATTGCGGAAGTCGGTGGAACCGACCTGGGCGCCGGTGAAGTTGGCCCCCACCAGGGTGGTATTGATCAGCCGGGCGTTGCGAAGGTCGGCATTCGAAAAATCGGCGCCGGTCAGGTCGGAGCGGGTGAAATCGGTCGAGGTCAATCGGGCGCCGCGCAGGGAAGCACCGGCCATGTCGGCACTGATGAATTTCGCCCGATAGGCATCGGCGTCGTCAAGGACGGCATCGGTCAGCGTGCTGCGCTGGAAGGTGGCATCGCGGAGTTCCGCGCCAGTCAGATCCACACCGCTCAAGTCGCGGCTGTCCTGATAGCACCGCCGCCAGTTTACGCCGGGTTCGGCCGGATCGGAACATGCCGCATTGACGTCCGCGGCAAAGCCCGCCCCCAGAATCAGCACGCCGGCGAACACGGCAAGTGTATGTCGCTGCCCCATCGATCTCTATTCCTCGGTTTACGTCATTATCTTTCGGCGCCGTCTCGTGGCACGGCATAGAGTCTATCACGCGCGCCCGTCGTTACAGTGGCGGCAATGAGGCAGGCATGGCAACAACCGGAGACATGGCGCCACAGGCAGGGTTGTATCGCCCGACGCAAGCATGCATACCCAAATAGGGAAACTGCGGGAATATTGCCCGCCACCGCTAACAGGATACCGGCTTTGGCCACACCGTCGGACACCGCCGACCAGTCCTCGACGCTACGCACTGCATTTACCGGTGCGTATCTGTTGCCAACGATCATCCTGATGCTGAGCATCGGCAACCACGCGACGAATGTCTTCGTCTTTTCCACTGTCATGCCATCTGCCGTGGCCGATATCGGCGGTCAGGCCTATTACAGCTGGGCCACGACGTTCTTCATCATGGCGTCGATCATCGGCGCCGCCACCGCGCCACTTGTGAAAGCCACCCAGGGGCCGCGGTCGGCCTATGTCACCGCCGCTTCGGTGTTCGGTGCCGGATCATTGGGCTGCGCCCTTGCCCCGGACATGGCGTGGATGATCGCCGCGCGGGTCGTGCAGGGCGCCGGGGGCGGCCTGATGGTCTCGCTGGGGTTTGCTGTGATAGCCGGGCTGTTCCCCCGATCGCTTTGGGCCAAGGTTCTGACCCTCGTCTCGGGCGTCTGGGGCATTGCCGCCCTTCTCGGCCCCGTCGCCGGCGGGCTGTTCGCCCAGGCCGGTTTCTGGCGGGGCGCGTTCTGGTCGCTGACCCTGATCACCGCCGGTCTGCTGATCATGGCGCTGATCGCCTTTCCACGCCGCGATTCGACCGGTGCGGGGCGCATTCCGGCAACGCCGCCGTTCGGGCGGCTGTCGCTGTTGGCGGCATCGGTGCTCGCAACGTCGGTCAGCGGCACCAGCGCCACGAATTTCGGTGCCGCCGCGCTGCTGGCGACAGGGATGGCCGGTCTTGTCGTTACCCTGCTGATCGATCGCCGATCGAACGTACCGTTGCTGCCGGTTCAGGCCTTTACCTTTGGCCATCCGATCGGCCTGGGGCTGTGGATGATCTTTCTGATTGCAGCCGCCGTTTCGCCGGTCGGTGTATTCATCCCGCTATTCGTCCAGGTTCTGCACGATGTCAGCCCGGCCTATGCCGGCTATTTCCATGCCGTGCAGGCGCTGGCCTGGACCGGCGCCGCGCTGATGGTCGCGTCGCTGACCAGCCGCGCCATTCGCCGGGCTCTGATCGCCGGACCGGCTGCCGTCGCCACCGGCCTGGCGCTGCTCGCGGTTTCCCTTCCCGGCCCCTCGCTTGTTCCGGTTGCCGTCGCGCTGCTGATCGCCGGGGGCGGTGTCGGCCTGTGCTGGGCCCATGTCTCCACGACGATCATGGGTGCTGCGACCGACGAGAACCGCGACAGAAGCTCCAGCGCCGTGCATACGGTCCAGCTTCTGGGGCTGGCGTTCGGATCGGCGCTTGCCGGTGTCGTCGTCAATCTCGCCGGTGCCCGCACGTCACTGCAACCGGACGTTATCGGCACCGCGGCCTGGGTTCTGTTCTTGCTGTTCGCGTTCAGCGGCGTATTTGCGGCGATCGCGGGCACGGCATTGGGCAAATACCGTTAAGCCTACAGCACACGAACCACAACTTCCAATATCATAGCATCCGGGACTCCAACGCGACGAAATCCTTGATTACCTATTTCAGAATTTCTCCGATTTCTACCCTCTAAGTCAAAGCAACTGCCCTTCAAACACTTAATAATTTTTCAAGAATCCGCACCCTACGATCGTGTTCGAGCAATGTGGCCGGATAGGGGACGGGACAAATCGATGCAAAACAATAAAGCGATGTCGATCGGCGCCATGATGATGGCGTCGGTTGTCACTTTGGCGATCATAATGTTCATCGCGGGATCGGCGATCTTCATCGATTCCCTTCGCGCCGTGGGCGATGCCCGTAGCGTCAGGACCGCCGGCGGAATTTCCGACCTGCTTCTCGACGCCACGGAGGCCCTGGCCCTCGAACGCGGCACGACCAACACGGCCATTGCCGCTGCCGACCCTGCAGCACCCGACACCATCCGGACGATCGAGGCACTGCGGGAACGCTCGAACACCGCGTTGCAAACGGCTCTCGGACGGCTGCAGGACGGCATGATCGCGAACCAGGACCGGCTCGTCGGTGACCTGACAGCCAATCTGGAGCGTATCGAAACCCTGCGCGGACAGGCCGACCGTGCGCTGCCGATGGCGGGCGACAATCGGCCCGCGTCCCTCGGCGCCGACTGGATGCCGTCGATCATGGCATTGCTGGACAGCGTGGCCGCGCTCAGCACCGCCGTCGGCCACGAAGTGAAACTGGGTGACCCGCTGGTCGCCGAGCAGACCTTCGTCAAGGAATGGACCTGGGCCGTACGCAATACCGCCGGCCAGCAGCGCGCCGCCATCGGCGCCATGGTCGCCGGCGAACGGGAGCCAACGGCAGCGGAGCAATTGCGCCTGATCGAACTGACGACCGCGGTCGACACGCTCTGGGCGCAAATCCAGGGCGTCGCCGACCGTCCCGGGGCACCCGCTACGCTGGTCGAACAGGTCGCCGAAACCCGGGCTGCCTATTTCGACACCTTCCGCCCGCAACTGGAACAACTTGTCACCGACCTCACCGCCGGCACCGTGCCTATGACCGGGCCGGAATGGTACGCCCTGTCCAACCCGGCCCTGGCCAGCATCATGGACGTGAAGACGGCGGCAACGGCAGTAACGCAGCATCATACCGATGCCGTGCTTGCCGGCGCCTATTGGCGGATGGCGTCCAGCGCCCTGCTGCTGGCGGTCGCTCTCGCCGTTACGATCGCCGCTTTGCTGGTGACGCGCCGGCGTCTCGTCAACCCACTCAACCGGCTGACACGGACGATCGAAACGCTGGCCGGGGGCGACTATGACATCGACGTGCCGGATACCGGCCGCCGCGACGAGGTGGGCATCATGGCCGCCGCCGTCGACAAGCTGCGCGATGGTGCGCGCCAGGCCCAGACCCTGCGTGCCGAACGTGAGCAGAGCCAGGCGGCCGAGGTCGAGCGGTCCGGAAAGCTGGCGGAACAGTCCGCCGCGTTCAGCCAGCGCATTCAGGCCATCGTGAAGACCGTCTCGGATACCGCCGGAACGCTGAACGACGAAGCGCACGGTATGTCAGATATCGCTCGCGACGCATCGCGCCGGTCGCAGGATGTCGCCGCGGCGTCGGAGCAGGCCTCGGCCAATGTCCAGACGGTCGCCACCGCGTCCGAAGAGCTTTACAGTTCGGTCTCGGAAATCAATCGCCAGATCGACGACAGCCGCAGGATGTCGGACGCCGCCGTCGGCGAGATGACCGCCACCAGCGAAGCGATCCGCGCCCTCAATGACGCCACCACGCGTATCGGCGATGTGGTCACGCTGATCGAGGATATCGCCAATCAGACCAACCTGCTCGCCCTCAATGCCACAATCGAGGCCGCCCGCGCCGGCGAAGCGGGCAAGGGGTTCGCGGTCGTTGCGTCCGAGGTCAAGAACCTTGCCAATCAGACCGCCAAGGCAACCGGCGATATCGGCAGTCAGATCAACGAGATGCAGGCGGTTACAACCGACGTGGTCAAGCGAATCAACGAGGTCGCCGGCACCATCGGCACCCTGAACCAGTATATCAGCTCGGTGGCGACGGCGGCCGAGGAACAGGGCGCCGCGACGCAGGAGATATCCCGCAACGTGCAGCAGGCGGCCACCGGCACCCAGCAGGTCTCCGAAAACATATCGGTCGTCGGCGCCGCGGCCGAAAAGACGGGACGGACGGCGGAAAGTCTGCTGGAAGCATCGGCCATGATGCGCGCCCAGGCAGCGGACCTTCAGTCCGAAGTCGACGGATTCCTGAAACGCATGGCGGGATAGTCCCGCCCCGGGCTATTCGGCGACGTCCCGACCCAGGTTCTCGTCCCGCTCGCGCAGCACCTCGTGCGTTTCCTGGATCTCGCGGGTCAACAGGAACGACAGCACGATCCGGATGACGACGATGCCGGCAAGAATGCCAAGGCCGGTCCAGTTCGGATGCGCGACGGTGCCGAGAATATCGGCCCCGATGAAGATATCGAGCGCGAGCAGCAGATGAATGCCCAGCCGCTCGCGCACCCGCTGGATGCCATAGGTCAGCCCGTCTGTCGGCCTGAAGCGGACGTGCACGAAACGCACCGCCGCCTCCACCACCCCCCACAGCACGATGGCCGCACCGATGGCGTTGATGATGTGGCGCACGATTTCGATGGCGTCGTATAGCAGCATCCGCTCTCCAGGAAGCACCAGGGCCAATGCTGATAATTCTATGGGGTGACAGTCCGGCAGTCGACCGTAATGACGCCGGGGACGTTACCGCACCCGATCCCGGGTCTGCAGCGCGTCACTCTCGTGCCGCGCTGCACCCGGGAGTTGGAGCAGACGGAAACAGCAGTTACGCCGCGTCCTCCCGGCTGACCTCGGCCGGGTTATAGTTGAGGTTCGGAGACAGCCAACGTTCGGCTTCCTCCAGCGTCATGCCCTTGCGCTCGGCGTAGTCCTCGACCTGATCGCGTTCGATCTTGCCGAGACCGAAAAACGCGCTGTCGGGATGCGAGAAATACCATCCGCTGACCGCTGCCGCCGGCCACATCGCGAAGCTCTCGGTCAATTTCAGGCCGATCTTGTTCTCGCAATCCAGCAGCTTGAACAGGGTCGCCTTCTCAGTGTGATCCGGACAGGCCGGATAGCCCGGTGCCGGACGGATGCCCTGATACTCCTCGCGGATCAGATCGTCGTTGGCCAGCGTCTCGTCCTTGGCATAGCCCCAGAACTCCTTGCGCACGCGCTCGTGCATGTGCTCGGCGAACGCCTCGGCCAAACGGTCGCCGAGTGCCTGGACCATGATCGCGTTGTAGTCGTCTTCCTTCTTCTCGTAGTCCTTGGCCAGATCATGCACGGCCTGACCGGTCGTCACGGCAAAGCCGCCGACCCAGTCGTGCAGTCCTGTTTCCTTCGGCGCGACGAAATCCGATAGCGAGTAGTTTGCCCGGTTGCGGTTGCGGATCATCTGCTGACGCAGGCAATGCAGCACGTCCAGACGCTTTTCCCGGCTGTCGTCGGTATACAGCTCGATGTCGTCATCGTTGATCGTGTTCGCCGGCCAGAACGTCACCGTCCCCACTGGCTTGAACAGTTTTTCGTCGATGATGCGCTTGAGCATCTTCTGCGCGTCCTCGTACAGGGACCGCGCGGTTTCACCGACCTTCTCGTCGTGCAGAATGTCCGGATACTTGCCGACGAGGTCCCAGGTACGGAAGAAGGGCGTCCAGTCGATATAGTCGGCGAGCGTTTCGATGTCGTAGTCGGTGAAGACCTTCTGTTCCTTCAGCGCCGGCTGTGGCGGCACGTAGTTGTCCCAGTCGATCTTGAACTTGTTCGCCCGCGCCTTTTCCACCGGCTGGCGCTTGGCCTGACGGTTGGACCGCGCGTGCTTCTCGCGCATCTCGTCGTAGTCGGCCTTGATCCTGGCCGCATAGTCGTCCCGCGCCGTTTCCGACAGCAGATTGCTCACCACGCCGACCGCTTTCGAGGCGTCGTCGACATGAACGACGCAGCCATTGTAGTTCGGCGCGATCTTGACGGCCGTATGAACCTTACTTGTGGTCGCCCCGCCGATCAGCAGCGGCATCGTGAAACCCTGGCGCTGCATGTCGGCGGCAACGGTGCACATTTCGTCCAGGCTGGGCGTGATCAGGCCGGAAAGACCGATCATGTCGGCCTTTTCTTCCTTGGCGGCGTCCAGAATCTTCTGGCTCGGCACCATGACGCCCAGATCGACCACGTCGTAGTTGTTACACTGCAGCACGACCGAAACGATGTTCTTGCCGATGTCGTGAACGTCGCCCTTGACCGTGGCGATCACGACCTTGCCCTTTGGCTTGTCGGCCACACCGGAGCGGCGCTTTTCCTCTTCCATATAGGGCGTCAGGATCGCCACCGCGCGCTTCATGACGCGCGCCGATTTCACGACCTGCGGCAGGAACATCTTGCCCGAGCCGAACAGGTCGCCGACGATGTTCATGCCGTCCATCAACGGCCCTTCGATAACCTCAAGCGGCTTGTCCGCCTTCTGGCGCGCCTCTTCGGTGTCCTCGTCGACATAGTCGGTGATGCCCTTGATCAGGGCGTGCGACAGCCGCTTCTCAACCGGCTCTTCGCGCCAGGCAAGATCCTGCTCCTTGGCCTGACCGGCGCCGACCTTGTATTTCTCGGCCAGTTCCAGCAAGCGATCGGTCGCGTCATTGCGGCGGTTGAGAATGACGTCTTCGACGGCGTCGCGCAGCTCGGGGTTGATCTCTTGATAGATACCGAGCTGACCGGCATTCACGATGCCCATATCCATGCCGGCCTTGATGGCATGATACAGGAACACGGTGTGCATGGCCTCGCGAACGCCTTCGTTGCCGCGGAACGAGAACGAGATGTTCGACACGCCGCCCGACACATGGGTCAGCGGCATTTCCTTGCGGATGCGCCGCGTCGCCTCGATGAAGTCGATGGCATAGTTGTTGTGCTCTTCGATGCCGGTCGCGACCGCGAAGATGTTCGGGTCGAAGATAATGTCTTCCGGCGCGAAACCGACCTTCTTGGTCAGGATTTCATAAGACCGTTTGCAGATCTCGACCTTACGGTCTTCGGTATCGGCCTGGCCCTGCTCGTCGAACGCCATCACGACCACGGCGGCGCCATAGCGCCGGACCAGCGTCGCCTGCTCGACGAACTGCTCCTCGCCTTCCTTCAGCGAGATCGAATTGACGATCGAACGGCCCTGAACGCATTTCAGGCCGGCCTCGATAACCGTCCATTTCGAGCTGTCGACCATGATCGGAACGCGGGCAATGTCGGGCTCGGCGGCCACGAGGTTCAGAAACCGCGTCATGGCGGCTTCGGAATCCAGCATCCCTTCGTCCATATTGACGTCGATGATCTGCGCGCCGTTCTCGACCTGCTGGCGGGCGACTTCAAGCGCCTCGTCGTAGTTGTCTTCCGTGATCAGCCGGCGGAAGCGCGCGGAACCGGTGACATTCGTCCGCTCGCCGATATTGATGAAAGTCGCGGTTTGCTGGGTCATGAACGTACCTCGAATGGTTCCAGGCCGGAAAGGCGCAGGCGGGGCTGAATATCGGGGATCTCGCGCGGCGCCTCGGTGATGACGGCGTCATGGATGGCGCGGATGTGATCCGGCGACGTGCCGCAGCACCCGCCGACGATATTGACCAGCCCGCTCTCGGCCCACTCCTTGAGTTGCGCGGCCGTGGTTTCCGGTGCTTCGTCGTACTCGCCGAACTCGTTCGGCAGACCGGCGTTGGGATAGGCGCAGACCGCCGTGTCCGCAATCCGGGACAGCTCCGCGATATGCGGGCGCATGGCATCGGCGCCCAGCGCGCAATTCAGTCCGATCGAGAACGGGCGCGCGTGGCGCACGGAAAACCAGAACGCTTCGACCGTCTGGCCTGTCAGCGTCCGGCCGGACAAATCGGTGATGGTGCCGGAAATCATGACCGGCAGCCGCATGCCCAGTTCTTCAAACAACGACTCAAGCGCGAAAATGCCGGCCTTGGCATTGAGCGTGTCAAAGATCGTTTCCAGCAGGATCAGATCGGCGCCGCCCTTGATCAGACCGCGGGCGGCCTGCTTGTAGGCGGTGGCGATCTCGTCGAAGCTGGTCGCCCGATACCCCGGATCGTTGACGTCGGGCGAGATCGAGGTCGTCTTGCTGGTCGGACCGATGGCGCCGGTCACGAAGCGCGGCTTGTCCGGCTGTTTGGCCGTCATCTCGTCGGCGGCTTCGCGCGCGATCCGCGCGGCCTCCTCGTTCAGTTCGTCGACCAGCGATTCCATGCCGTAATCGGCCTGTGAAACGGTCGTCGAGTTGAACGTGTTCGTCGTCAGGATGTCCGCACCGGCCTCCAGATAGGCCAGGGAAATCTCCTTGACGATGTCCGGCTGCGTCAGGGTCAGAAGGTCGTTGTTGCCTTTGACGTCCCGGTCGTAGTCGGCGAACCGGCTGCCGCGATAATCGTTCTCTTCCAGATGATACGATTGAATCGTCGTCCCCATGGCGCCGTCCAGCACCAGGATACGTTGACCCACGGCGGCGCGTAGCGCTTTGAGGCGGTCTTCTCTCGTCATAACTTATTTGCTCGTTTTCTGTTGAAGCGGTCGACGGGGCCTGTCAGTGGCCCTCAGGCGTTCGCCATTTCCGGGGCTTCGGCTTTTACGCCAAGCATCCGGCATACCGCGATCGGCAGTTCCGCCCGGTTCAACGTGTAAATGTGGAAATCGTCAAAGCCTTCGTCCTGCAGCAGGCGGCACTGTTCAGCCGCGACTGTGGCCGAGACCATCTGCCGGGTCTCCGGCGTCTTGTCGAGCCCTTCGTACAGGTCCGTCATCCACTGCGGAATCTTGGCGCCGCACGCGCCGGCGAATTTCACCGCGCGTTCGAAATTGACGATCGGCAGAATGCCGGGAACGATCGGCACCGTGATGCCAGCGGCCCGCGCCTTTTCGACGAAACGGAAAAAGTCGTTGTTGTCGAGGAAGAACTGCGTGATCGCCCGGTTCGCGCCGTTATCGATCTTGCGCTTCAGGTGATCGATGTCGAACTGATCGCTGGGCGCCGCCGGATGCGTTTCCGGATAGGCGGCCACCGAAATGTCGAAATCGGCAATCTTCTTCAATGCCAGAACCAGATCGTCGGCATAGGCAAAGCTGTCTTCACGGGGCCGATAGACGCCGTCTGCATCCGGGCTGTCGCCGCGCAAGGCGACGATCCGGCGCACGCCGTTGGCCCAGTAGTTGCGCGCGACCTCTTCGACGACCTCTTTCGGCGCCGAGGCGCAGGTCAGATGGGCCGCAACCGGCACGTCCATGATCCGGCCGACCTCGTCACAGATCGCCGGCGTCTTGCCGGCGCTGTCCGATCCGCCCGCACCGCAGGTCACGGAAACGAATTCCGGCGACAGGGCGCGCAGCTTGGCCGCCGTTTCGGTCAGCGTCTTGTGCATGTTCTCGTTCTTCGGCGGGAAGAACTCGAAGCTGATCTTGAGACGATCCGACGGCTCCTGACCGAAGATCAGACCCTGGGCCGCCGGAGTCCGCGTGAAGGTCCGTTCGGCCGATGAGGACGTGTCCAGCATCTTATTCATATTTCAATTCTCCAGCGTATTCGACGGTGGCGTTGTTGATGGGGCGCGCCGTCGCCGGTTGGCGTTGAGCGGCCCAGATCGTGACTGTCAATGGTGTACCCGGCAACCGGTGCACGTCAGGCGCCGAAAACCCGGCATCCGTCAGCCACCCGGCCACAACCTGCTCATCGAAGCCAAGCCAGCGATGGGCGTGTTCCTCGCGCAGGCTTTCGACCGTGTGTTGCTCGAAATCCGCGATCAGCAGCAGTCCGCCCGGCTTCAATACGCGGCCGGCCTCGGCGATCGCGTCCAGCGGGTCCTCCATATAATGAAGGACCTGGTGCATGACGGCGACGTCGACCGATGCGCGCGGGACGGGCAGCTGATAAAGATCGCCCTGGCGTACCTGCGCCGACTTGAAGCCGGCTCGTTCCAGGTTGGCGCGAGCGACGGCCAGCATTTCGCGCGAGAGATCGATGCCGATCGCCCGCTCTGCCCGATCGCCGAGCACCTCGATAATGCGGCCGGTCCCCGTGCCGATATCCAGCAGAGTCCCCACCGGCCCCGGCGGCATCAGGTCGCGAAGCACATCCTCGACTTCGCTGTCGGCGATATGCAGCGCCCTGATCTGATCCCATAACGGGGCGTTGCGGCTGAAATAGTTGGCCGCCGACGCCGCGCGGCTGCGTTTGATGGCATCCAGCCGCTCCATATCGAGGGCCAGAGTCGGATCGTCCGCCGGCACGAGATCCACCAGGGCACGGGCAACCTTTGCCCCCAGCCCCGTCTCGGCCAAGCGGAAGAACGCGTATGTGCCTTCCCGGAAACGGGCCAGCAGACCGGCATCGCATAGAAGTTTAAGGTGGCGCGACACGCGTGGCTGGCTCTGACCGAGAATCTGCGTCAAATCGCTGACCGACAGTTCGCTGCGCGAACAAAGCACCAGGACCCGTATTCGGGTCGGCTCGGCGGCCGCTTTCAATTCCAAGAGCAGACGTTCCATGGTCCCTGCCGTCACCGTTCGACCGTCCCAATGACGACCGTTCTTCGCCGCACCCTAACACACGCACCGACAAGAATGAAGCCATATATAAAGATATGTTTATGCTTGCTAGGAAGCAGCGGTCGGATGCAACGCCGGGAAGCGCATGAAAGCCAGGGGGGAAGGCCGTCCGGGTGGGCCAACTGGAACGTCAGGCCCTCTTGCGCGTTGTGCACTTGACGCGCCATCTTTCCGCCCGATGTCGGGTGGTATAGATATGGCGTTGTCCAAAGCGAAACCGGCTGGCGGTTGTGCTCCGCGCGCAGCTCGACCCGGAACGATGCACAAGCTTGCCAATGAACCACCCAGCACCGGCCCGGGAACGCCCGAACCGATGCTGGGGTCAAGACCGGAGACGACGACGTGACGATGCGCCCCGCCCGCACCAATAGATGTGCAGCAATTTCAGACACGCCATCGGGCACCGTGCGGCTGCCGGTCTCGGCGGCGCTCTTTGCCCTGGCGATACTTGTCGCCCCCGCCGCGGCGGCTCAGACGCCGGCAAGCCCACCGATGTTCGAAGACAGCACGGCGCCTGCGGCCTCGAATGATTCAGCAGTGACAGGCCCGGCGATGGCGGGCCGGATGGACGGCGAAATATACGACCCGCTGGAACCCATCAACCGAGGCGTATTCGCGTTCAACGAAGCGGTCGATATCGTCATCGTGGTGCCGACCGCAACGGTTTACGAAACGGTTATCCCGCTGCCGCTGCGCAATAATCTGCGCAGCTTTCTGCGCAATCTCCGCACTCCGGTCACACTGGCGAACAATCTGCTGCAGGGTGACTGGTCGGCAGCGGAAACCACGGCGACCCGATTCTTCATCAATTCAACCCTCGGCCTCGGCGGGTTTACCGATGTCGCCACCTCCGCCGGACACCCCTATGAGTCTGCTGATTTTGGCCAGACAATGGGCCGCTGGGGAGTCGGGCCGGGTCCATACGCGGTGCGGCCGTTCCTGGGACCAACCAATCTGCGCGATACCGTCGGATGGGTCGTGGACACGGTCAGCGATCCCGTGAGTATCGTGCTGATGAACGAAGGCGCCCAGGCCTGGAACACCGCGCGAACGGGAGTCGGCGCGGTCGATGCGCGGTCACGGGTGCTGGACGAAGTCCAGGAATTGCGCGAAAGTTCCGTCGACACCTATGCGACGGTCCGTAGCCTGACCCAACAGATGCGCGAGCGCAAGATTCGCGGCGATGGCATGGACAGCAATGCCCCCATGCCGACATTCGAGGATTTCGAGGATTTCGGCGACGGAAACGGCATTTCCGAAGCAGCGCCGTCCGAAGGCGAGACGGCAGCGGCCGCGCCCCCCTCGTCACTTTCGGGACGAGCGGACGGTAGTCTGCTTGACGGACAGCAGGCAACGCTTCCATCTTCTCATTGGCTCGCCGATACCGACTGACGCATATCGACGTCACGACGGGTGCGCGGTCATCGCTCCTACTGGATACTTTGACGGAAAAACCCGCATATGGCCCACACCACAACCAAGTCTGCCAATCCGTCTTCCACGGCCCTTCCCCCGAAGCACAGCCCGTTACACAAAGGCTCTCGCCGAGACATTGTGATGTCGCTCGGCGCCATGGGCGTTGGCGGCGTTGTCTTGTCCCTTGTCGGATCGGGACTCCTGCGTTCAGCGACCGCAGCCACGGGTTCAGACGCCGCCCGATTCATCGAGAGCATGGGCGACGAGGTCCTTTCGGTCCTCAACCGCCCCGGCCTGAACCAGGCCGAGGCGACCGCCGAATTCGGCCGACTTTTCCGCGAAGGGTTCGACATTCCGACCATCGGCCGTTTCGTCCTTGGACGCTACTGGAACGTGGCGACCCCTGAGCAGCGCCGCGACTTCGTCAGCCTGTTCGAGCAAATGGTCATAAATACTTATGCGCGCCGGTTTTCCGACTATTCAGGCGAACGCTTTCGTGTCACCGCCGCCCGCGAAGAGACCGAAACCGATACCATCGTCGTCACCGAAGTCAGCCAGCCCGGTAATCCTGATGCCGCGGAAGTCGCTTGGCGCGTTCGGGACCGCGAGCAGGGCCACCAGATCATCGACGTCATCATCGAAGGCGTCAGCATGGGCGTGACCCAGCGACAGGAGTTCTCCTCCGTGATCGAGCGGGCCGGGGGCAGCATCGATGCCCTGCTGGAGCGTATGCGCACCCAGGTGGCGCCCGGCCCTTGATCGGGGCCGCTATGGAAGTCCGGCATCGACATCGATTGAATTTGATGAATGGCGTTGTTTTGATGCTGGACGGCCGAGATTCCCATCTCCTGATCGTTTCGGGCCTCTGATCGAGTCCTGCACGATTGAGATATTTGATGCAGCCCCGCCCCACCCCGAACCGTCCCCGACACCGATTGGGGACCCGGAAACGGACGCGCACGGTTGGTCTATACCGATCGGGAGTTGCTGCACGGGGTCCCGGTTCAGCAGCGCGTCCGGGGCGATCATGAGGGAAAAGGCTGCGCAAACCAGCATCGCACGCGCCGAACCGCACGGACGGCTATTCGCCGAATTACGCCTAAAAATGCGCGGCCGCCGGAACCTTTCCGCCTGAACGTCCGTTAGGCGAAGCAGTAAGGGCGGCGGAGCGCACTGCGTTCATCCCTTGAAGCCACTGTCTGTCCAGGCGCGATTTTCGGAGCGCACCTTGACGTCGTGTCGGTTTTGGCTCCGCCCCCCATTCCAGAGCGCAACTCAAGGACCAGAACCATGCACAGCATCATCTATCTCGTCGGCCTTGTCGTGGTCGTGCTCGTCATTCTGTCCCTCGTCGGACTGGCCTGACATCGCCGGATTCGACTCCACCCCATCAAGAGGGCGTTTCCATGGCCACAATCAACCAACCGAGTGTCTCGACGGGAACCGCTGAGACCGATCATTCCTATACAGACTGGGCAGCAATCTTCGCGGGCGCGGTGTTCGCCGCCGCGTTCTCCCTCATTATGATCACGTTCGGTGCCGGCCTCGGGCTGTCGTTCGCATCGCCGGAACCGGGCGAAGGCGTATCGATGAGGTGGCTCATGATTGCCGCCGGATTGTGGTTCATCTGGGTCGCGGTTTCCAGCTTTGCCGCCGGCGGCTATATCGCCGGGCGCCTGCGCCGCCGGGTCGGGGATAGCACCGAGGATGAAGTCGAGACCCGTGACGGCGCCCACGGCGTTATTGTCTGGGCGGCCGGAACGCTGATCGCCGTCGTCATGGCCGCCAGTGGCGTCGGCGGGCTGCTTGGGGCCGCAGCGTCGGCAACCGGCGCGGCCGCTGGCTCGGTCGCCAGCCTCATCGAGGAACAAGGCGACTATTTCTCCAGCCTCGTTGTGCGCAGCGGCGGCGACGAGCGGGTCTCGCCCGAGGCTCGCGAGGAAGTCACCACGATCCTGGCCCGCAGCGTCAGCCAGGGTGAGGTTTCCGACGCGGATCGCGAGTATCTTATACAACTCGTCGCCTCGGAAACCGGCGCTGACCCGGCTGAAGTCGAAAGCGGTGTGAATTCGGCTCTTGAGCAGGTCGAGGCCGCACGTCAGGAAGCGACCGACATGATCGAACAGGCCCGCATCGCCGGAATCGTCGCCGCGTTCATCCTGGCCGCCACGATGATCGTCAGCGCCGCCGTCGCGTATTTCAGCGCCACCTATGGCGGACAGCATCGCGACCAGAATGTTCCCTTCCGCCGCTTCGCCGCTTGGCGTAAACCATAACTGGACAGGAGATCTGAAAATGCTGGCGATCATTGCATGGCTACTCGGCGCACCACTGCTGGTCGTCATCATCATCCTGCTGGTGATGTAGACGTCCCGGCGCAGCCACTATGAGAACCTGCCCCACGGGGTGGGGTTGGTGTTTGCCTCCTCACCCCCGGCTCATATAGCAGCTACAGACCTGAACCCTCGGCCACCTTTCCGAGGAATGCGGCATGCGACCTGGCCCCGTTCGCCAGTGCCCGCAGTTCGAACTTCTCGTTGGGACTGTGCATGCGGTCATCGTCAAGCCCGAAGCCCATCAGGATCGTGTCGATTCCCAGCAGCCGGCGCATCATGCCAACGACGGGAATCGAACCGCCGCAGCCGATCGGGGCGGCCGGACGGCCATAGACCTGCTCCAGCGCGGCACGGGCGGCGGCCATCATCGGCTGCCCGGTATCGACCTCGACCCCGGTGCTCTTCGAATGAACTTCCAGCCGCCAGCGGCATGCCGACGGCAGCGTCTGGGCGATGAACACCTTATAGGCCGCCAGAATGCGGTCGGGGTCCTGATCAGGCACCAGGCGGAACGACACCTTGGCGGACGCGCGCGCCGGGATCACAGTCTTCGATCCGGCCCCGGCATAGCCCCCGGAAATGCCATTGATATCGCATGTCGGCCGCGACCAGAGGCGCTCCAGGCGGCTGACGCCCTGCTCGCCGTCGAGGCCATCGGCCCCGATCTCGGCCATAACCGCCTCGTCGTCCTGCGGCAGCGCCGCCCAGGCCGCCAGCGTTTCGGGATCGGGATCGCGGACATCGTCATAGAAGCCGTCGATCGCCACCCGGCCTTGGTCGTCGTGCAGTCGGCCCAGAACGCGGGTCAGAGCGTTCAGCGGGTTCGGCGCCACACCGCCATACAGCCCCGAATGCAGATCGTGGCCCGGCCCCTCGACATAGAGTTCGGTATAGAGCATGCCGCGCAGCCGGGTCGTCAGGGCGGGGGTATCGACGTCCCAGCCGGTAGTGTCGGAAACGACACAGATATCCGCACCCAGACGGTCTCGTTCCGCTTCCAGAGTCGCCGCCAGATTGGCGCTGCCGATTTCCTCCTCGCCCTCGATCAGAACCGTCACCCGCGTCGGCGGACCGCCATGGACAGCATGCCAGGCGCGCAGCGCTTCGATGAAGGTCATGACCTGGCCCTTGTCGTCGACCGCTCCCCGCGCCACGATACGTTTGCCATGCGGCCCGTCAATGATGGTCGGATCGAACGGATCCGTCGTCCATTCCTCCAGCGGTTCCGGCGGTTGAACGTCGTAGTGCCCGTAGTAGAGGATATGCGGCGGCACGCCGTCCCGAACCCCGCCGTCCAGTCCCCCCGGCGTGCCCGGATGCTGGGCGATGACCGTGGGATGGCGGGCGGTTTCAACCAATGACACCGAAAAATCGAGCGCGGCCAGCTGGTCGGCGATCCAGTGCGCGGCGCGGCGCACCTCGCCGGCCCGTGCCGGATCGGTGCTGACGGACGGTATTCGCAGGAATTCGGTCAACCGCGCGACGGCGCCGTCGAAATCGGCATCCAGGTGGCGCAATACGGCGTCTATGTTGGTCATGGGGCATGCCCTGCTGGTTCGTGATCTTCGAAGACCCTAGCGCCGATCATGCCGCGGGGAAATAATTGAGTTCTTGCCGATTGCCGTAACCTGTCGCGCCTATGCCATGGCCAGCCCGGCGCGCAGGATCAACTGGGCGCCGATCACAAGAAGCCCGATCAGGAACCAGCGGCGGAAAGTGGCCGGCTCAATCCGGTCGCGCAGATATTTGCCCAGGGTCATACCGATCAGGGCCGTGACGACGCCCAGCGCCGAAGCACCCGCCATGCCGACATTGAACGCCCCGCCCCATCCCAGCCCGATCGCCAGCGAGATCGTCGAGACGGTGAACGATAGCCCCAATGCCTGAACCAGGTCGTCTTTGCCGAGCCCCAGTCCTTGCAGATATGGCGCCACGGGAATCGCGAAGACGGCGGTGCTGCCACCGATGACACCCGTAACCAGCCCGATAACCGGAGACAGCCGCCGCTCCAGCCGGGGCGGAATGGTCAGTTCCCATTTCAGCAGGCTGGCGATGGCATAGACCGACAGGATGACGCCCAGCGCCAGCATCGTCCCGTCGGCAGAGCCGCTGGTCAGCATCCAGGCACCGAGCAGGGTTCCAAGAGTTATGCAGATCATCATCAGCCAGAGCCGGGCGACCAGCGCCCCGAGGCTGGGGCCGACGACCATTTGCCATATATTGGTGATGAAAGTCGGTACGACCAGCATCGCGGCCGCGACCACCGGCGACAGCAGCGTACCCAGCACGGCCATGGCCACCGTCGGCAATCCCATGCCGGTTATGCCCTTGACCATACCGGCCACGAGAAAGGTTGCCGCGACGATTGCGGCCGTACCGAAATCCATGGATCTTTCCGCCTCACCTTCCGAAACCTACTGCCGTATAGCGGGTCGTGCCCTTCGAAGGAAGGCTCGCCTCAAGCGCACGGCAGAACCGGCCGCGTCTCAGCCGACATGCCCGTAGGTCTGGACGCCCGTGCAGGCGCCGCTGGCGCGCTCGAGATCGATCGTGGCATGGCCGATGCCGAACTCGCGGTGCAGCAGATCCTTTGCCTGCTGCTTTATGGTGTCGGCCTGCACCCACGCCCCATCCTCGATGACCAGATGCGCATCCACGGCGTTCTCGTGCTCCTGCATCTGCCAGAAATGGACGTGGTGGACATCGCACACACCCTGGATGGTTGCGATCCTGGCAACGACTTTTTCGGTGTCGATGCCGGGCGGACTGCCGAGCATCAGGATGCGGATGACCGGCCCGACCTGCGAGAAGGACTGCCAAAGGATGTAAGCCGCGATCAGCAACGTCACGAGCGGGTCGATGAGCCGCCAGTCGTAAAGCAGGATCAACGTGCCGGCCACGATGACCGCCACAGATCCAAGCGCGTCGGCGACATTGTGGAGGAATGCGGCCCGGATATTCATGCTTTGCTTCGACAATGCGAAGGTCAGCAGGGCCGTGACGGCATCGACGGCGAGCGCCACCGCAGCTATGGCAACGACCAGCCATCCGTCGACGTCCGGCGGGTCAATGAACCGTCCGACCGCCGCATACACCAGATAGAGGCCGATTACGATCAGCGTTGTGTAGTTGACCAGCGCGGCCACGATCTCCACCCGGCCATAACCGAAGGTCATCGACGAATCCGCGGGCCGCCGCGCGATCTTTCGGGCGGCAAAAGCAATAATCAGGGATATCGCATCGGAGAAATTATGGAGCGCATCGGCGATGAGGGCGAGGCTGCCGGCGACGACACCGCCCACGACCTGAACGATCGTCAGTCCGAGATTGACCGCAACGGCCAGAAAGACGCGCCGATCGCCAGCGTCAGGGTCAAGGTGCCCGTGATGGTCATGGGTATCCATGGGTTTGCCTTACGGATTTCCGAGTGGCCTTCGCGGTCACTGTCCCGCCGCTGATACCGATGCGCAAGCATCGTATTCCGCCCGACCGACCAAATACCGGGCCGAGTGCGCCACCCGGGGCCACCAGGCGCCACGTCACCGGCCGAGCACACTCTCCAGCCCGGGCACCGGCAGATCGGGGCAGACGTCACGAGCCAGCGCGATGAGGGGTGCGATCCGGCGCTCTTTCTTGTCGGCGTGGTTCCCTGCGATGTCGGCAAGGCGGTGGTCGAGGAACGGGTTCAGGAACCGCACCATCACCGTCCGGCGATAGGCTGCGGCCTGATCGCCCATGCCCAGCGCGGCGAAAACCGGCAGCACCTCGGCGTCATAGATAGTGTCCAGTTCGGCGCGCACGCTGTCGTCGCCCAAGGCCGCGCGCACCGTTTCATCGGCCGGCCGCCCGTCTGTCAGCCACCGATCGGCCAGCACCGTATGGCCGAGATTGAGGATGAACAGCTTGAGGCGCTCGTATGGCAGCAGTTGGTCGACAGTTTCGACCGCCGGGTGCCGGAACGGCAGGACCAGGCCCGGCTGGTGCTCGACGGCCCAGAGGGCATAAGGCTCGACCACGACGCCGACCGGCTCGATGGCCTCCGACGCGATCCGGTCGACCAGCGAGTTGACGAAAAGACAGTCTTTGGCCAGCCAGTCGGTGAAAGCACCGCCCAGGCCCCAGTCCTCCGCGAGACCAGAGACGATGCCGCGCAGCGTATCGCCGTTCCGATTGATCAGTTCGCAGGGCATGATCGTCAGCGGCGCGCCGCCGGCCTCGAACCGGCGCTGCAACAGGCGCAACAGCTTGGCCGGGAAACTCGTCGGCACTGCCGATTTCGGCCCGTCCGCCGAATCGAGGGCATAACCGCTGTCCCCCGTGTTGGAGACGACGTAACGGATATCGGTGATGAACAGGTGTTCGATCGCGGCCCAGTCAGTCGCTGCCTGATAGGCCCGGGCGATGCTGTCCACCGTCACCTCCCGGTCGACCGCCGTGCCGCCGACATTGCCGCGAATGACCACCGGATAGCCGCCTTCGCGGTTCAGCGCCTCGACCCGCCGCGTGCTTCGCGGCGAGGACGTCGACTGGACCACCGCGATGCGGCCGACATCCTGTCCCTCCCCGGCGGCTTCGGCGGCGAACAGATCCACATGCCCCTGCAGGAAACGGCTGGTGCCGAACTGAAGAATGGTGACCGGCGCGTTACTCATTGTCGGGCTCCTTTTCCTGGCCCAGCGATCGCCTCCAGCACCTAGACGGAGCTTTCCGCCGTCAGGCGCATGCCGTTCGCGGGGTCGAACAGGTGCACTTGCCGGGGATCGATGGTCAGATCGACCTGATCGCCCGGACCTGACACCCGGCCGGGCGTCAGGCGCGCCATGATATCCAGGCCGTGGGTCTGGCACAGCGCCATGGTATCGGAACCCAACGGCTCCAGCAGAACAGCCTTGGCGTTGCACTGGATTGGCTGATCGGCCTCGCCGAATCGCGGCGGTTCCAGATGTTCCGGGCGGATGCCGACAACGACTGGCGATCCGTTCCGGCGGCCGCCGATCGTGGACGGAAAGCGCAGCCCATCGCCGGCGACGATCTCGGCCTTGCCGCCTTCGTTCACATAGGTCGCGTCGAAGAAGTTCATGGACGGCGAGCCGATGAACTCGGCGACAAACAGGTTCACGGGGTTGGCGTAAAGCTCGGCCGGCGTGCCGACCTGTTCGATATAGCCGTCGCGCAGCACGGTGATCCGGTCGGCCAGGGTCATCGCCTCGACCTGGTCGTGGGTGACGTAGACGGTCGTCGTGCTGAGCAGGCTGTGCAGTCGCTTGATCTGCATGCGCATATCGACGCGAAGCTTGGCATCGAGATTGGACAGCGGTTCGTCGAACAGGAATGCCGACGGACGGCGCACGATCGCGCGGCCCATGGCGACACGCTGGCGCTGACCGCCGGAAAGCTGCCCCGGCTTGCGGTCCAGCAACTCACCGATCTGCAGGATGTCAGCAACCTCTTTCAGGCGATCGTCCTTTTCCGCCGCCGAGGCGCCACGGATCTTCAGCCCGAAGATCAGATTGTCGCGCACCGTCATGTGCGGATAGAGCGCGTAATCCTGGAAGACCATGGCGATGTCACGATAGCGCGGCTCCAGCGCGTTCACACCCTTGCCACCGATGCGGATTTCGCCGTCGCTGATCGTCTCCAGCCCCGCGATCATGCGCAACAGGGTGCTCTTGCCACATCCGGACGGTCCGACGAACACCATGAATTCGTGGTCCTGGATATCCAGCGAAACGCGGTGGATGGCTTCCAGGTCGCCATACATCTTGACGACCTCTTCCAGTTCGATCCGAGCCATAGCAGGCGTTCCCTCAGCGATTTTTTCCGTTGCAGTATCGATATCATTATGATTATTGATAAACAAGCCAGAACCTGAAGCCACGAAGGCGCAAAAATCGATGCCGGTAACGTATGTACCGCCAGGCGGCAGGGAGGTCGCCAGCAAGACATCCAAGAGCACCGAGGTGTTCGAGACGATCAAGCGCGCCATCATGCTGGGCGAGATCCCGGTCGGCGCCCAGCTGCTGGAACTGGAACTGGCGGAACAATTCAATTGCAGTCAGGGCCCCGTCCGCGAGGCATTGCTGAACCTGCAGGACGAAGGGTTGGTCAATCGGATGGCCCATCGGGGAACCCGGGTTTCGGACTGCACGCGCGCCGAAGCCGAAGACATGTTCCGCATCCGCCACGGGATCGAGACGCGCGGCATCGTCCGCAGCCTGGAACGCATCAACCCACGGACCGTGGACGCGCTGAAATCACTGACGTCGAGCATGGAGGATGCCGCTGCCGCCGAAGACGAATACCTGTTGTCCGAACAGGATCGCGCCTTCCACCGGCAATTGTTCAGCACCGCCGACCTGCCGGCAGTCGAACCGATTCTGCATCGCTGCATTCTGCACAATCACCGATTCAAGATCATCCATTCCGGCGAGCAGCGCGATCTGATCGAAACCGCGCGCCGCCACTGGAGCATCATTCAGGCAATAGAAGACCGCGATCCGGAAAAGGCGTCCGAAGCGATCGGCCACCACGTCGCCACGATCTTCGATTTCGGCCCCGCCGTCTTCGACCGTCCGGCGCCGAAAAGGATGCAGGCATGACGAAGTCCGGTAAAGCAGACCCCGCACAGTCGATGACGCCGGAGATGGCGGCGATCGCGGCACGACTGGCCGCTGAAGACGCCCATCTGCCGGATCCAACGACGCTGCCGCCATCAGTCGCCCGCAAGCAGATCGAGGGCATCAACACCCGGTGGAACACCGACCTGCCGGCCATGGCGGCGGTCGACCGGACCACCGTACCCGCCGCCGACGGCACGCCCGCCCCCGTCGTCATTTTCACGCCGCCGGATGCCGGTCCGGGCGCGGTCATCTATATCCACGGCGGCGGCTTTGCGTTCTGCAGCCCGACGACGCATGAACGCGCCATGCGCTGCCTGGCGATCGAATGCGGCATGCCGGTGATCGGCATTCGCTATGCCCTGGCGCCGGAAGCGCCCTTCCCCGCAGGTCTGAACGATGTCGCCGTGGCGTGGCAAGCGATCGGTTCGGCTCCGGCGCATTACGGCATTAACGGCGGACCGGTCGGCGTCGCTGGCGATTCCGCAGGCGCCAATCTGGCGCTGGCGCTGATGCTGCAGCAGATCCGCTCAGGCGGGGCGCTGCCCGATTTCGGGCTGCTGTTCTATGGCGTCTATGGTTGTGATTTCGACACGCCGTCCTATCGCAGCCGCGCGACCGGCTACGGCCTGACCCGCCAGCGAATGCAGCAATACTGGGACTGGTATTGCCCCGATCACGAACGGCGCAACGATCCGCTGGCGACGCCACTGGCGGCCGAGGACAGCGACCTCCGGCGTCTGCCGCCGCTCTACCTGAATGCCGCCGGTCTGGATCCGCTGCTCGACGACAGCCTGTCGCTGCACGCCCGGCTGACCGGGATCGGCCGCGAAGACCCGCTCGTCATCCACGACGGCGTCATCCATGGATTCATGCAGATGACCCATTCCCTTGCGGAGGCGCGCGACGCCTTCCGCCAAGCCGGCGCATGGTGCCGCCGGAACGCAACCAAGACAAATCCCTGGGAGGATTGAATGAGAAATGCCCTGAAAATGCTGACCGCGTCGGCCTCCGTCGCGGCCCTGTCGACGATCATGCTGACGTCCGCGGCATCCGCCCAATCCGAGGTCCGCTTCTGGTATCACTTCGACAACCCGGACAACCCGATGTCGGAGCTGGTCGAGGCGTTCGAGGCCGAGCATCCGGACATCACGATCCAGGCCGAGAACATTCCCTGGAACAGCTATTACGACAATCTCTACACCTCGATCGTCGGCGGCGACGCCCCGGACGCAGCCATGGTCAAGTTGTTCGCCCAGCCCCGGCTGATCGAAATGGGCGCGCTGGAGCCGATCGGCGACCGCATCGACAGCTGGGATGGCAGCGACGACCTGCTGCCCAACATGCTCGACATCAACGCCGGTCCGGACGGCAACCAGTATTATCTGCCGGTCCAGTACGTGGTGCTCTACCTCTACTATCGCACCGACCTGTTCGAGGAAGCCGGGCTCGACGCGCCGGCCACCTGTGACGACTTCCTGAATGCCGCACAAACCCTGACGCAGGACACCGACGGCGACGGCAACATCGACATTTACGGCTTCGGTTTTCGGGGCGCCGGCGGCGGCCACGACCATTGGCTGCCGTTCATCATGTCCCGCGACGGCGTGAGCCTGGAAGAAGGAGGCCTGACCAACGACGCGGCCATTGCCGCCAACCAGTGGGTCATCGACCTGCACCGCGAGCATGGCGTGTTCCCGCCATCGGCCCCGAACGACGGCTTCCAGGAAACCATCGCCGGTTTCCAGCAGGGCCGCACGGCCATGACGATCCACCATATCGGGTCGGCCAATGCCATGGTCGAAGCACTGGGCGACAATGTCGACGCCGTACCGATGCCGGAATGCGACGGCAACCGCTGGACCACCTTCGGCGACGAATCGCTGGCGGTATTCTCGACGGCGGAAGACAAGGACGCGGCCTGGGAGTGGATCTCGTTCCTGGCCTCAAGCGGTAATAACGCGATGTTCAACGAAGCGACCGGCCAGCTTCCGGTGACCCAGTCGGACTCCGACGAATGGTCGCTGCACGAACCGCGTTTCGTTCAGGCCACCGTCGACTCCCTGCCGTTCGCCAATACGCTGCCGCCAACGCCCGAGGCATCGGATTTTGTCAACTCCGTCTGGCCAACCAACATGCAGCGCGCGCTGCTCGGGGAAATCTCGTCCGAAGAGATGATGCAGAACATCGAAGAACTGTTCCACGGCGAATGACGCCCATCGGCCGGGGGCGTTTGAACCGTCCCCGGCCCGATTTCCTTCCCTCCGACCGGCCGGATAGTTTGCAGATGTCCTCAATTACCGACACTCACACCGACGGGCAGGCTGGCGGGCGGACCGCCGGGCGCCGACGCTATCCGAAATCGGGACGCAGCATACTTCCTTATGTTTTGATGTCGCCGGCGGTCATCGTCACGCTGCTGATCGTCTTTCTGCCCATGGCAGAAGCCATCTTCCTCAGCCTCCACGACTATGTCGTCTGGCGGCCGGCGGATCGCGTGTTCATCGGCCTCGGCAACTTTGTAGAGGCATTGGGGGACGAGGTTTTCTGGATCTCGACCTGGAACACCGTGCTGTGGATCGGCATCACGATCCCGGCTCAGGCCCTGTTGGGGCTGATCACCGCAATTCTGCTGAACCGCGATTTCGCGTGGCGCGGGTTGGCGCGGGCGCTGGTGATCATTCCGTGGGCCCTGCCCAGTGTCGTGATCGCGCTGATGTGGCGCTGGATCTATGACGGCAACTATGGGGTCCTCAACGACATCCTGATGCGGGTCGGCATTCTGCAATCGGCATTCCCGTGGCTGGCCAATCCTGACACGGCGCTCTACTCGATCATCCTGACGCTGACCTGGCAGGGCTTTCCCTTCTTCGCCGTCATGATCCTGGCCGGATTGCAGTCGATCCCGAAAAGCTATTACGAAGCCGCGGCAATCGACGGCGCCACGGCGTGGCAGCAATTCCGCTATATCACCATGCCCGGCATCGCCGGCGTGCTGGCGACGGCGATCCTGCTGCGCACGATCTGGGTCGCGAATTCGATCGACGTCATCTACGTGATGACCGGCGGCGGTCCCGGCTATGCCACCCGCACGCTGCCGCTTTACGCCTTCATCACCGCGCGGTCAGAGCTGGACTTCGGCTATGGATCGGCGTTGGCGGTCATATTCACCATCATGCTCGCCGGATTGATCCTGATCTATCTGCGCCGCGTCAACAGGGACATGGACTGATGGTCACACGCAAGAATTCGCGCCTGCGCCGGTTCATGATCACCGACTTGCCGGTACTGGCGATCATCGCCTTCGCGCTCGGCCCCTATATCTGGATGGCGATGACATCGTTCACCCAACAGGAAGATCTGTTGCGCTTCGGGGTGTCGGTGAACCCGGTGGACTGGACCGGGGCCAACTATGAACGGCTGGTCGGGCGCACGACGTTCCTGACGAACATGATGCACAGCTTCATCGTCGCCGTCGGCACGGTGATCCTGGGCCTGAGCATCAGCGTGACCGCGGCCTATGCGTTTTCACGGTTTCGGTTTCCGGGGCGGCGGATTCTGATGGTCAAGTTCCTGGTCATCAACATGTTCCCGATCGTGCTGCTGATCCTGCCGCTGTTCGTGATCATGCGGCGGCTTGGCCTGCTGGACACGCACGCCGCGCTGATCATCGCCAACTCCACGGTCGCCATCCCGTTCTCGATCTGGATGCTGACCAGCTATATCAACGCCATTCCCAAGAGCCTCGACGAGGCTGCGATGACCGATGGCTGTAGCCGGCTCGGCGCGTTGCGGCGCGTGATCCTGCCGCTGATCATGCCGGGCATCATCGCAACGGCCATCTACATCTTCATCACCTCGTGGAACGAGTATCTCTATGCCCTGACATTGGGCGGCAGCAATGTCCGGACCATGACCGTGGCCATTCAGACCCTGATCGGCGAATACCAGATCGAGTGGGGCCTGCTGACCGCCGGCGGCGTGCTGGGCGCGCTGCCCGCCACGGTCCTGTTCCTGATCGTCCAGAAACGCCTGATCAGCGGCTTGACCCAGGGCGCGGTCAAGGGCTGACGGCAGACAGACAATTTGGCGGACCGTATGAAAGGTGAACCAATGTCCAACCCGATCGGCCTGATATCCATGCAGGTCGCCCGCCCCTTCACGCGTGAACACTTCCCCTGGTTCACGACGTTCAAGTCGCTGGGCTACGACTTCGTTGAACTGCTGGTGCCCGAGCCGGGCGAACTCGACATCGCCGAAACACGCCGGGCGCTGGACGACGCCGGGCTGTCGGTGGTGCTGGCCGCGCGCGTCAACCTGCAGCGCAACCTGACCGGCGACGAGGCCGCCGAGCGTCAGGCCGGGGTCGACTATCTGAAATACGCCGCCGATTGCGCCGCCGAACTGGGCGCACCGATCGTCGGCGGGCCACTCTATGGCAATCCGCTGGTGTTTGCCGGACGCCCGCCCGCACCGGTGCCGGAGGACCTTCGCCGCCAACGGGTCGAGTGGTGCGTCGAAGGCCTGAAAGTTGCCGCCGCCCATGCACGGGGTGCCGGGATCGCGCTGGCGGTCGAGCCGCTCAACCGGTTCGAGACCGATTTCCTGTCGACGACGCGCCAGGCCGTCGACCTGATCGATCTGGTCGGCGATCCGGGGATCGGCCTGATGCTCGACACCTTCCACATGCACATGGAAGAGGCCGATCTGGCCGAAGCGATCCGCCTTGCCGGGCCAAAGACAATCCATTTCCAGGCCAACGAGAACCATCGCGGCTTTATCGGCACCGGCATGACGGATTGGACATCGGTGGTCCGCGCGTTGGCCGATATCGGTTATCGCGGCCCGATCTCGCTGGAGCCGTTCCGGCGCAACGACGACCGCATCGGCGTGCCGTTCGCGCAGTGGCGGCCGCCGCATGAAGATGAAAACCAGAGACTGAAGGACAGCGCACAGATGCTTCGCAGTCTGCTCGCCATGGGAGCGCACCGCCGATGACGATGAATATTGGATGGATCGGCTGCGGCCGGCACGCCTCGCAGATGCTGCTGCCGCAACTGACCCGCTTTGACGCGCGGCTGGCCGCTGTCTGCGACACCGACGCCGGACGACGTGGCGATGTCGCGCGCCAGTTCGGCGTCACTGCCGCTTTCGACGACTATCGCGAAATGCTGGCGCATCCGGGTCTCGATGCCATCGGCATGGCCGTCGGACCGGGCCTGCATGTCGAGGCGGGAATCGCCGCGCTGAAGCGCGGCCTGCCGGTGTTCATGGAAAAACCGCCCGGGGCGACCGGCGACGATGCCCGCCGGCTGGCGGACGCCGCGGACAGTGCCGGCAAGCCGATCGCCGTCGGCTTCATGAAGCGCTATTCGGTCGGCAACCGGATCGCCCGCAACGTCATCGCCGATAAGGATTTCGGGCCGGTGCTGGGGTTCTATGGCTCGTACATGACAGCGCCGACCTATTTCGAGGGCAATGCCGACTATACCGGCTTTTTCCTGCACCACTGCGTCCACTACATGGACCTGCCGGCCCATCTCGTTTCGCCCATCGCCGACATGACCGTCCGGGCGCGCGAACACCAACCCGGCAAGCTGCTGATGCATGTCGATCTGCACTTCACCTGCGGTGCCGTCGGCACGCTGGTCATGGGCACGGTGCAGTCGCGCGGCACACCGATGGAATCGATCCAGGTCATGGGCGACCATCGCCGGGTCGAGGTCGACAACGTCATCAACGTCGCCTATCACCGCGACCCGCCGTTCAAGACCGACGACCCGGCGGCGATCCTGAGCCCCGGTTGCGACACGCTGACCTGGGAGCCCAATTTCACCGCCGCCGCGAACGAGGATTTCAAGGGCTATCACGGGCTTCTCGGCGACGCGCTGGCCCTGCTCCGCGACGGCACGCCCGGTGCCCCGACCATCCATGACGGCATTACCGCCATGGACCTGCTGGACAAGCTACGCGCGGGCGTGACGCGGGCACTGGGTTAAGGCATCCAAGGGGGCACTCTGCCCCCAATTCATACGCCACCGCCGCTCGCTTCCTTCGCGGACACGCTCCCGGAGGGCCGCGGTGGCATGCGCAGCGTGCCGTGCGTCAAAACCGACCAAAGCAGACCCTCAAGCAGTGTCTTGTGTGGCGGACCCCGTTTCGCCTGAAGGATCACTAGCCATGGGATACAGGGCAAAAAGCCGATTCCGCACGCGCGCTCCAGCCACTTTTACATGATTTTTAATTTTGTCTACACACTTTAGTTGCATGATGCCGCGTATAGATCAAGCGTGGAGTCCGGCGCCGGAACGCAGGACGCAGGGCTTCTGCTTAACATAGTGTCAAGCCAATTCCTGTCGCGGGAAACAGACATGAAACAGTTAGATTACGTCTCAATTCTCAATACGCTCATGGTTCACCTTACTGTCAATGAAGAAACCAAAGACGGCTCCAGAGGCCCCCTGATCGCCATCCAGCCCAAGAAACACCCGTACATCGAAGTTCCGATAAAATGCACCGCCGGGACCGTCTCGATACTCTTCGAACTCGGCAATCTTTATGTTCAGGGATTCAGGAACAAATCTAAGAAAATATTCATATTCAAAGATGTAAAGTATGATTGCTCACCAGAAATGAAATATACTTTCGGAACCGATTATGGCGCGCTGGGTGTCGACCGGAACAGTCCGATATACCTCTCGATGAACGATCTCGATTTCGCCCTGGGCGACCTCTTCAATGCGACGAGCGACACGAAACAGTCGACGATCAAACGGGCAATCGGCCGCTGTGCGATCGGTCTTTCCGAAGCCTTGCGGTTCCAGGACGTGGCCATGGCCATCATGCACAATCGTGAGATCTCCAGCCTTGACTGGGCAAGGCGCACCGCGGACGGCGACTACAAGGTCCGGGTCCAGCACCGATAATCACGACAGCATCACGCGCTGCTGCCGCTCATTCCTCTCTCGACGGCGGCATCGGCGGCGGATTGCCGGGAACGAGTATCGCGGCCGCCAGCCTGACGGTCTCGTCGGCCCAGTTGGGCAGACCGCCTGTCCAATCGGCATGGGAGTCCGGCGTGAAGGTGGCCACGGCCGCGATCGTGATCCGCCCGCCATCGGCCCTTCCCTCAGGCAGCGTTCCCACGGATGCCGCATAGCCGCCGAAACTGGGCGTCTGAAATACCCAGTCACCCTGAAGCGCGGCACCGAGGCCATAGCTGAAGGTTTCGCTCAGCGTCCGGCAGGTGGCGCAGCCGTCGAGCGGCGCGCCAAAGCCGATCAGGCGCGGCTCGATCATCTGTGCGCGCGACTCTGCCGTCAGGAACCCGTCATGGCCGACGATCGCATCGAAACTGCGGGCCATATCGGTGATCGTGGTCACCTGAATCGCGCCTGACGGCAGCGTCCAGGACGGGTTCCAGTGAGTGGCATCCTCCCAGACACCGCGTTCGGCGGTAAAGGCGTGCAGCGCGGGCTCCGGCACCATTGCCGTATCAAAGCCATGGGTCTCGCTCAGCCCCAGTGGCGCCAGAACGTGGTCGGCCATCAGTTCGGCCATCGGCCGACCGGTCGCGGCTTCGAGCGTCCGGCCGAGGATGACGTAGCCGCTGTGGGAATAGTCCCAGTTCTCGCCCGGCTCGAACCGGCGCTCTGCCGACAAGCTGATGTCGATCAGGGCCTCCGGCGACCAGTGCGCGAACGGATCGGCATAGAACGGCGCGATGAAGCTTTCCTCATCCGCGACATGGTCGGGATAGCCGGCCGTCATATTGGCCAGCATGCGCAATGTGGCCTTATCGCCGGCCGGCAATTCTGGCAGCCAGCGCGATACTGGCACATCCAGATCGACAACGCCGTCCTCGGCCAAACGCAAAGCCATTGCCGCGACATAGGCAAGCGCAACGGCGCCGTTGCGGAAATGATGATCCCGCGTCACCGGCACGCCGGTCATCGCCGTGCCATGGGCAATGGTCAGCGCCTCGACGCCGTCAATGCGAACCTGAAGCAACAGCGATTGCAGATGTCGCCGCCCCACCTGTTCGGCCGTCAATGCTTCGATTGCCGCTTTCGGCTCCGCCGCGATGACGTCGGCCTCCGCCGTCATCGCAAACATCCCCGCCCCGACAACCGGCGTCAATGCCCAGACGGCGACGGACCGGACCAGCATCAATCTCATCGCGAAAATCCCACTGATTCAAGAAATGCGTTCAACCTCTACACAACGACTTGCAACAAGTCGAAGGTCGCGTTCGATCCCAGCTACGGTTAACCTTGCAGGCACTCCCTTGAACCGAATGAGCCGGCCCCCGCCATGATCCTGACACTTGCGATCTCCGGTTACCGTTCGCTGCGCGACGTCGTGTTGCCGCTCGACCGGTTGAACGTGGTCACCGGTCCGAACGGCAGCGGCAAATCGAGCTTCTACCGGGCTTTGCGTCTTTTGTCGGACGTGGCGCAAGGGCGGGCGGTGGCCTCGCTGGCGGCAGAGGGCGGATTGTCATCGACGCTCTGGGCCGGGCCGGAATCGTTCTCGCGCGCCATGAAGGCCGGCAAGGCACCGGTCCATGGAACGCTGCGCCAGGATCGGGTCAGCCTGAAGCTGGGATTCGCCTCGGCCGATTACGGCTATGCCATCGATCTTGGGCTGCCAATCGCCCAGGGCGGTTCGCTGTTCAATCGCGACCCGGAGATCAAGGCCGAGGCGGTATGGGTCGGCGAGGTACTGAAGCGCGGCAACGTGTTCGCGACACGGGCCGGGCGCCTCGTTCAGGCGCTGGACGAGGCGGGCCAGCGCCTGCCGGTCATGACCAGCCTGCCGCCCTTCGAAAGCATGATGACCCACGCCGCCGACCCGCGCAATCTCTCGGAACTTCTGCTGCTGCGGGAACGGATGCGCGGCTGGCGCTTCTACGATCATTTCCGCACCGATCTAGAGGCCCCCGCCCGTCGGCCGCAAGTCGGCACGCGCACGCCGATCCTCGGCGCCGATGGCGGCGATCTGGCCGCCGCGCTTCAGACCATCACCGAAATCGGCGACCCCACTGGCCTGGCCGCGGCCATCGACGACGCCTTTCCCGGCTCGACGGTCGAAATCACCGAGCAGGGGGGCCTGTTCGAGATTGCCATGCACCAGCACGGCCTGCTGCGCCCGTTGCGCGTGGCAGAACTTTCCGACGGCACATTGCGTTATCTGCTGCTGGTCGCCGCCCTGATGACGCCGCGCCCGCCATCGTTGATGGTGCTGAACGAGCCCGAAACCAGCCTTCATCCCGACCTGCTGCCGCCGCTGGCCCGGCTGATCGCCGGCGCCGCGCGGGACTCGCAGATCATTGTCGTTTCCCATGCCACGCCGTTGGTGGCAGCCTTGGCCGAGACGGACGACTGCATGACCATGTCGTTGACCAAGGAACTGGGGGAAACGGTGGTCCGCGACGTCGAGCGACCGTCCTGGGCGTGGCCGTCACGGTAAGGAAGCCGCCGGTCCGGGACGGGCCGAAAACGAAAAACAATTGGGGAGACGGCGCTGTGCCGGACATCAATTATCTGACCACCATCCATTTCGATCACGGCGCGGTCGCGAAGCTGCCGGCGGTGCTAGCGGAACTGAGCATCACCCGTCCGCTGCTGATCAGCGACCGGGGCGTCGCCGCCGCCGGGCTGGTGGACCGGGTGACCGCCCATCTTGAGGCGCCGGCGGCGCAGTTCCTGGACACGCCTTCCAACCCGACGGAAAGTGCGGTCGAGGCGGCGCTGGCGGTCTATCGCGATGGCGGCTGCGACGGCATCGCCGCGCTGGGCGGCGGGTCGTCGATCGATCTGGCCAAGGGCGTTGCGCTGCTGGCAACCCATCCCGGCCCGCTGGCGCCCTATGCCGCCATCGAGGGCGGCGTCGCACGAATTACGCCATCGGTGGCGCCGGTCGTCGCCTTTCCGACGACGGCCGGAACCGGCTCGGAAGTCGGCCGCGCGGCCCTGATCACGCTGAACGACCGGCGCAAGCTGGGCTTTATCAGCCCGCATCTGATCCCCAAACGGGCGATCTGCGATCCCGATCTGACGCTCGGCCTGCCGCCGGGTCTGACGGCGGCGACCGGTCTGGATGCCCTGTCGCATTGCGTGGAAACCCTGCTGTCGCCGCGCGTCAATCCACCAGCCGAGGCAATCGCGCTGGACGGCGCAGGGCGCCTGTGGCGTCATATCCGTACCGCCGTCGCGCATGGCGACGACCGCGAGGCCCGGTGGCAGATGATGATGGGATCCCTTGAGGGCGGCTTGACGTTCCAGAAAGGGCTGGGTGCCATCCACGCCCTGTCGCATGCGCTGGGCGGCCTGGAAAGTCCGACGCTTCATCACGGCGTTCTGAACGCCGTGTTGCTGCCGCCGGTGCTGCGCTTCAACCACGGTCACACCGGCGACAAGTCGGCCCGGCTCGCCGTCGCCATGGGCCTGGCCCCCGATGCCGACCTCGCGGATGCCTTCGACATGCTCAACCGCGATCTGGGTCTGCCGGCCGGCCTGAAGACGCTGGGCGTCGAGCGCAGCCAGTTCGATTGGGTGATCGAGCGCGCGCTGGCCGATCACAGCCACGCCACCAACCCGCGCGCTGCCACGGCCGACGATTATCGCGCCATGCTGGACGCGGTCTTCGTTTAGTCCGGATCCGGAAAGCTGCCCGGCGCCAGGCTCTGATCCGTCACGCCGCCTTCCGGTGGCGCACCTCGTCCAGGGCGCGGCCCAGAAAATCGGCCAGCTGCCCCATGCCGGAAACCCCGACGGCCTGCTCGGCCTTGGCGTTGTAGTTCGTGTTGGTGTTGACGTCATAGGTGATGGCCCGGCCGTCCGGTGTCCGCACGAACTCGATGCCCGCCACTTCGATGCCGTTTGCGGCCAGAAACCGCTCATAGCGCCGAAGGATCGGATCGTCGAAGCCGTCGATGATCTCGAACCGCTCGCGCCCGGTCGGCAAGGCGCAGGCGTCAGCCGGACACAATTCGAAGCCGTCGCTGGTGTCTACGCGAACCGCGTAGAGAAAGCGGCCGTCAATGAATTCGCACCGCGTAATGCACGGTTCTGCGGCCCGGATGTAGTCCTGTACCAACCATATACCGTCCAATGGCCATTCGGTGGCCGGATCGTCGAGAATTTCGGCAAGCTGTGCCGGACTTTCCACAAGCTGAACGCCGGCGCCGGCGCCGCCCCGGTTGGGCTTCAGGATCAGCGGCCATGATGGGAAGTCCTTCGCCGCCGCCAGAACAGACGCCCGGCCCACAGCCCCGATCGTGCGCGGCGTCTCGATCCCCACGCTGGCCAGCGCCCTGTACTGCGCCAGCTTGTCGATCTCGAGATTTACCGCCCGGCTGTCGTTGATTACGCGGCGGCCATGGGTTTCGAGCCATGCCAAAACCTGGCGGGTCAGTTCCGGCGCGAAGCGATGATCGCGCGTGTGCGAAGATGCACTCATACGATTGTAGAATACGCCTTCTGGCGGGATTGCGTTCGCTTCCACGCGACCTTCGGCCAGATGCCACGGCTGATAGTCGAGGCCACGCGCGTCGAGTGCGGCGAACAACGGTGCGGTCCACGCGTCATTCTCATGTATAATGTGTATCTTAGACATTTCCCATTTCCTCGCCGTAGAAACTTCAATTAGGTATATCACTAACGGGAAATGGAGAATAACAGCGTTCGGGTCAAGGAAATTTGCGCGCACGCCCTCGCCGGGCGCTGCGTCCTTCGCGCGCGCCATTTCGGCAACCTGCCGGTCGGTCTCGGTTCTGGTGTCAGATTTTCCGGAGTACGGCGGGCCGTGACGAGCAGGGAAACTGCTGCGCCAGCCGGCCCGCCGGAGTCTTCGCTACCGAATGTCCAGCCGCTTCGCGAGGGCGCGGATGAAACGGCGATCCATGGCGCTCAGCTGGCCGTTCTGGAAATCGGCCTGCATATCGACCAGATCCTCGCGCGTATCCTCGGTGACGGCGTCGTTTGCCAGAAGTTCGGAAATCAGCCGGCCTTCGTCGCCTTGCCCGCCGGATTCATCGTCACCCTTCCCGGCTCCGTCTTCAAGCTCGTCTTCGTCATCGTCGGGGCCGAGTTCGTCGTCCCCGTCGAGGTCATCCCTGTCGACTTCGTCCCCGTCCAGCTCATCCTCGTCGAGGTCGTCCTCGTCGAAATCATCCTCATCCGGCTCGAGCACATCGTCCCAGGTGAAGCCGGCGGCCTCGACATGGCGATGGGCGGCACGCGCAGCTTCGAGTACGGTAGTGTCATCCTGCGACCCGAGCTTTTCGAGCTGCTCAAGCAGATAGTCGCGGTCCAACTCGACCATGGATACTCCCCTGGTTGACGGTCTCTGCCGGCGGTCGGCAGACGACCGTTTACCGCGTTAAGCCTTGACCGGCAAGCACGGGGGCACGCCTGCTTGCTTGCCCGTCATCCTATCCCGCCTTTGCCGTCACCTCTTGCAGATGACGGACAGCGGCCTGAACACCGCCGGGCGTGTGATCGATCCCGACCAGCGCCAGCGCCGTTTCCACCGCACCCAGCACGCCCAGCGTCGCGCCGGCGTTGCAGTGGCCCATATGAGCGATGCGGAATCCCTTGCCATCCAGGGCGCCGATGCCGCTGCCCAGCACGACCCCGCATGTGCGTGAGGCAGCGCCCCGAACGGTCTCCGGATCGATGCCGGGCGGCAGCAGCACAGTCGTCACCGACGGCGACCGATGGGCCGGATCGATCACGTTGCACGAAATTCCGTCAGGCACGGACCAGCCGTCAACGGCGGCATGCACCATGCCGGCCAGCAGGCGATGCCGGGCGTGGACGGCGTCAAGCCCCTCCTCGCGCAGCATGACCAGGGCCTCTGTCAGGCCGAAAAGCAGATGCTCCGGAGGGGTGCCGCAATATTTCTGGTAGTGCTCGGGGCCGTCGCGCTCTGTCCAGTCCCAGTACCGGGTGCGCAGATCGGCACGCCCATGCGCCTCGAACGCGCGACCCCGCGCCGCGACGAAGCCGAGGCCCGGCGGCGTCATCAGCCCCTTCTGCGATCCCGATACGGCGACATCGACGTCCCAGGCGGCCATGTCGAACGGCATGCAGGCCAGCGATGCGATACAGTCGGCCATCAGCAGCGCCGGATGGCCGGCCGCCGCGCGCGCGGCGGCGATTGCCGGAATATCGTTGACCACGCCGGAAGCGGTGTCGACCTGAACGACGAGGATCGCCTTGATCCGGTGCTCGGTATCCTTGCGCAGGGCGTCTTCGACCGCCGCCGGATCGACGGCGCGGCGCCAGTCGCCGGCCAGCGTCGTAACCTCGACACCCAGATCGCCTGCCATCTGCCCCCAGCCGGCGGCGAAACGGCCGCTTTCCAGAACCAGAATCCGGTCGCCGCGCGACAGGACATTGGACAATGCCGCTTCCCAGGCGCCGTGCCCGTTGGCGGCATAGATATACGCCCGGCCATCGCCAACGGCGAACAAACCGCGCAGTTCGGCCAGACAGTGGTCCGTCAGGTCGACCAGCGGCCCTGAATAGATATCCACCGCCGGACGGTGCATCGCCGACAGAACCCGATCGGGAACCGTTGTCGGTCCGGGAATGCTGAGGATTTCGCGACCGCCGGCCAGTGACATGATCATGCTCTTCATTGTGACAGAATTCATTGTGACAGGTATGGCGGGATCGCGCCGCCGATACCACACCGGCCGGTCCCGATCCGTCATTCGATCATAGTCGTCCAACTGCCGTTCCCATGTCCAGAGGCTTGACCAGAAGCTTGACCGGGCACTTGACCGGATGCTTGACACGAACCGCCGCGCGGCGGACCGTCGGGGATCATCCGCCCCGCAGCCAGCCAGCAGGCGGCGGCAGGGACGTAATCGACAAGCGACGAGGGACGAATGACCAATCAGAGGCTCGAACCGGGAGCGGAAACCGTCCACTGGGGCTGGTTCGATGCAACACTGGACCCGGTCCTGACCGTCGATAGCGGCGACACCGTCACAATTGCGACCGTTTCCGGCGGACCGGAGGTCCTGCCCGCTCCGTCGTTCGACATCCCCGATGCGCTGAAGGCGGTCCATGCCCATGTCCCGCAGCGGCTGCCCGGCCATATGTGCACCGGCCCGGTCGCCGTTCGCGGCGCACGCGCCGGCGATGTGTTGCAGGTCGACATTCGCTCGATCGAACTCCATTACGACTGGGGATACACCTATGTCCAGCCGCTGAAGGGCGCCCTGCCCGACGATTTCGAGGAGCGCCGCCTGTTTCACGTCCCGCTCGACCGTGAAAAGGGCATCGGCCGGACACCCTGGGGCATGGACATACCGCTGGCGCCGTTCTTCGGCGTCATGGCTGTGGCGCCGCCGCCGGCCTGGGGGCGGATCTCGACGTTGCCGCCCCGTCGCAATGGCGGCAATCTCGACAACAAGGAACTGGTTGCCGGAACGACCCTTTATCTTCCCATCCATGTCGATGGGGCGCGCTTTTCGGTCGGCGACGGCCACGGCGCGCAAGGCGACGGCGAGGTCTGCGTCACCGCCATTGAAACCGGCCTGATCGGCACCTTCGATCTGACGGTCCGCCAGGATCTGAACCTCGTCTGGCCGTTGGCCGAAACGCCGGGCCACATGATCACCATGGCCTTCGATCCCGATCTGGACACCGCCGCCCAGATCGCGCTCCGCCAGATGATCGACCTGATCGTGGCGCGCGCCGGTATCGACCGCTACGAAGCGTTTGCGTTGTGCAGCCTCGTCGGCGACCTGCGGGTCACACAGGTGGTCAACGGCAACAAGGGCATCCACATGATGCTCGAAAAGCGGTATCTTGAGAAACCATGACGCAGCAAACGCCCAATGACGGGGCTCCGGCCAAGCGCAGCACCGGCGACGGGGCCGCAGACGACCTTCCACCGGCCAAGCGCCTGCGTGCCTTGTGTCTGGCACTACCCGAAGCGACCGAGAAAAAAGCGTGGGGCGAGCCCACATATCGCGTCCGCGACCGGATCTTTGCCATGGAGCACAGCGGCGACGGCGAAACGAGGGTGTGGTCCAGGCCCCGCCCGGCAGCCAGGAGGTCCTTGTCGGCGCCGACCCCAATCGGTTTTTCGTGCCGCCCTATCTCGGACCCAAGGGCTGGGTCGGCATGCGACTGGACGACGATCCAGCCTCTGGGCCCGACTGGGATGAAGTGCGGTTCATCGTCCGCCGCAGCTATTCATTGATCGCGCCAAAGAAACTTGCCGCCTTGCTCGAACCTGATTCGAAAACTGCCGGCAGGGATGGCGGCGACGTATAGGGAAATCCGAAAAATGACCAAGTCAGTGGACTATTATTGCTTCCTGTCATCGCCGTGGACGTATCTGGGCAGCGCCCGGCTTTATGAAATCGCCGCCAGACACGGCGCAACGATCGCCCATCGCCCGGTGGATCTTGCGAAGATATTTCCGGTGTCCGGCGGACTGCCGCTCGCCAAACGCGCGATTCAGCGGCAGCGTTACCGGATGGCCGAATTGCAGCGCTGGCGCGATTTTCTCGATGTGCCGCTGACACTGGAGCCGAAATACTTTCCGGTCGACACCATTCCCGCTTCCCAGCTGGTGGTCGCCGCCGACACGCTCGGCCATGATCCCGGCCCGCTCGCCCACGCCATTCTGCGCGCTGTCTGGGCAGAGGAACGCGACATCGCCGACCCGGCGACCCTGACCGCCATTGCTGACGCCGCCGGTTTCGACGGCAAGGCGCTGATCACGGCATCGGCCGACGACGACGTGCGGCACCGCTTCGATGCGTTCACACAGGAGGCCATTGACCGCGACGTTTTCGGTTCGCCCACCTATATCGTCAACGGCGATTTGTTCTGGGGCCAGGACCGGCTCGACTTCGTGGATCGAGCGCTCGCGGCAGCATAAACGCACGAGGAATGGAACAAGCGGACCCGGCGGCGGTTGGCCCGCAGATGAAGGGGACACAACAGGACGGGTAAAATTCGTGACCGGCTTCAGACAAAGGAAACCGACGCCGCCATCCAGGCAACGGTCACGCCAGTACGGGACAGCCGTCGGCGCCACAGTGGGCGCGCTGGCCCTGATGGCGGTGGTCAACCACAGTCTTGCCCGCAAGGCCGAGCGCGATAACCCGCCGCTCGGACGGTTCGTCAATGTCAACGGCACCAGGCTGCATTATCTGGACCGGGGACAAGGGCACGCACTCGTCCTGCTGCACGGCAACGGCAGCATGATCCAGGATTTCCTGTCGAGCGGTCTGATCAACATGGCGGCGCGCCGGTACCGCGTGATCGCCTTCGACCGGCCGGGCTACGGCCACAGCGACCGCTCGGCGGGACGGTTCGTCAGTGCGGAGGCACAGGCCGATCTGATCCACGCGGCGCTCAGGCGGATCGGCATCGACCATGCAACGGTCATGGGCCACTCCTGGGGCTGTTCGGTGGCCGTCGCGCTGGCGCAGCGACATCCCGAAATGGTCAGTGGCCTCGTGCTGGCGTCCGGCTACTACTATCCAACGGCCCGAGTTGACGCCATCGGACTTTCGACTCCGGCCATTCCAATTATCGGAGACATCATCCGCTATACGCTGGCACCGATCCTGGGCCGGCTGATCTGGCCGATGCTTTTGCGCAAAATATTCGGGCCGGCACCGGTTCCGGCCAAGTTCGCGCTGTTCCCGAAGGAAATGGCGCTGCGTCCGTCGCAACTCACCGCCAGCGCCGCCGAAGCCGCCCTGCTGATTCCCCAGGCCGTCGGCGGGCGCGACGGCTATGGCCGGTTGAACCTGCCCGTCGTTATCATCGCCGGGGACGATGACCGCCTCATCGACCCGAGGGTGCATTCCGCACGGCTTCATGAAGACGTGCCCGGCAGCAAATTCTATCGGGTGCCGGGGGTTGGCCACATGATCCACCAATCGGCCACGGATGCCGTGATGACTGCGATCGACGATGCCGCGGGCCACTCTGTCTCCTGAGCATCGTCGGGAATTCGATCGGATCGGGAAGAATTGCGGGGTGGCACGCAGTGGCGCGCTGCTGAACCGAATCCTCAGGCGAGAGGCATGTAGATCTCTGTCAGAAGGTCGCCTTCCGGCGTCTGATCCGGATCATTTACATACACCTCCCAGGCAATATCCCTGGTTTTCATGCCCGTCTGGTTAACGTGGCTTTCCATCGCATCGTAGGTTCGACGCAATTCCGAATAGGCACCTCGATGCACCGCCTTCAGGGCCTTGCCGTCTGGCGTCCAGCCCGACTTCACGCCGGAATCGGTGACTGGGGGATCGGTGACTGGAGGATCGGTGATTGCGGCATCGGCCGAACTGACGGGAAATCCGACATCGACCTTCATGGTCTTCCCATCCCAGTCACGGTATATGGCCAAAGGAGCCCCCGCAGGAGCGATTCCATTGCGGCCCATGAAGGCCGCCATCGTGTCGAACGCTTCCCCCATGATGCCGGCAATTTCGGTGGAATCCATGCCGGCTGTCCGTGTAACGAAAAGCATCGGCTGCGCTGCGGCGTTTACGATTTCGAATGTCATGAGCGGGTTCCTCTACACCGTCGCCGGGTTGGGCTGATCAAGGCCCGACGATCTGATCCTGCAGCAAGCTCAAGGCGCGGATTGAGCGATCTCTCCCAAGGGAGCCAGATCGGTGCCCAGAAAATACGGCCACACCAGGACTGCAAGCAGGCCCGACCAGAAGCCCAGACCGCTGTAACCAATCGTGAACAGCCAGCCGGCGATCCATAGCAGCCCCAAACCGCTTTGCTGTTCGATTTTGATTCTCTCTTTACTCACGACACTCTCCTTGGACAGTGTTCTTGTATGTCAATAATCACAAATCGATAATTCGTATTTCCATATCGGACCGGGCGACCTGAAATCCCGGAACAGCGATTTCACAGTAACCGATTTTGAACGACAGGTCATGTCCCTTTGAGGCCAGCGCCGGGGGGACGGTCCACAGGGCTAGGCAAGACAGCGGTTCTCTTCCTGACGCAGGGTGTTGTGAATGGCCGTTGCCGCGATTTCGCCCTGGGCCATGGCGACCGCGATCTGGTTCAAGCCGGTCACGACGTCGCCTGCGGCGTAGATCTCCGGCACCGAGGTTTTCTGCCGTTCGTCGGTAACGATCCGCCCGCCCTCGCCCAGCACCATACCCAGCGATTTCGCAAGACCGACGTTGGGGTCGACCCCGAGGCCGGAATAGACGGCATCGAAAACGCGCTCGGCGCCGTCAGAGAATGTGATCCGGACTCCCGGCCCGCTTCCCGCCGTCACACGCTCGGCAACGGCTTCGTCGGGCACCTCGCGACCGGGCTCGGACGCTACGGCGATACCGGTGACCGCCGTGCATACCATCCCGATACCGGCAGATTTCAGCCGCCCGAGATTCTCGTCGGACAGTTCGGGTTCGCCGCCCAATGTGATCAGCATGATGTCGGGCGTGTAGCCGCGCAGAAACAGGGCCTCTCCGGCGGCAGCGCCAACCGATCGGTGACGCCTGTCGCCATTACGAGGAACCGGGCCTCGACGGTCGCGTTCTCCATCTCGACGACCAGTCCGGCCTCGGGCTTTCGGCGGACGCCGGCAACCAGCCCCGACTGCCGTGCCGCACCGAAATGCGCCAGTTGCTCGCGCATCCGGTCCAGGAGCACATCGCCGTTTATACCATCAGGAAAGGCCGGATGATTGTGCGTCCGCGGTATCCAGGCGGCCCTGCTTTCCCCGGCGTCGATCAGGACGAAACGTCGTCGGAAGCGGGCGAGGAATATCGCGGCCGTCAGCCCTGCCGGTCCGCCGCCGACGATGCAGCACTCGGCGTCTATCGATTTCATGCGCGCGGCCTTGCGGTGTGCCCCAACAGCCATCCCCGTACTGATCTCCGACGCAACCTCCAGGCGCTGTGATGGTTCCATTGGCGGCCGCGTCGTCCTCGAATGGCGTCCTCCGGAAATCCATCGGAACCTAATTCCAAATACGATGTTTGGTCGGAACACGAGGTCGGTCTGCTTCTGCAGAAAACAACAGAGGAGGCAACCGGACCGGATAGTGGAGGGACAAGAAGCGATGAGTGACAATATTCAAAGGCCAAGCGGGCCCGATCCGACAATGCGCAGCCGGGACCCGAATACCGGCCCGCAGACAGACAGTAAGGACCAGGCGTCCGGGCCGTCCGGAGCCTCAGAAGGGGCCACCGCGGGAGCCACCGGGGGAGCCACTGGGGGAGCGATAGACAGCCTCCGCCGCGAGGGGGGCGAAATAGCGTCCGGAGCGAAGCGGCAGATCAGCGAGTTTGCCGCTGAGCAAAAGGAAATGGGCGCCGAGCAGATCGACAACGTGGCCAGAGCCGTCGATCGGGCCGCCGAGGAACTTGAGCAGTCCTCGCCGCAACTCGCGCGCATCGCACGCGGCGCGGCTGAAGGAACGCACAAGTTTTCAGAGACGCTGCGCGACTACGATATGCGCGGCGTATTCCGCGAAGTGAACGATTTCGCAAGGCGGGAACCCGTCGTCTTTTTCAGTGGTGCGCTTCTGGTCGGGGTCGCGCTGTCGCGGTTCCTGCGGAGCAGTGAAGACGAACACCAAATGCACGGCACCGGGTCCGTCGATCCCCACAGATCAGGGAGGCCGCAATGAACACAGGCAAGAACCTGCCCGAACTTTTCAGCGATATGGTCGAACATCTGTCGACGCTCTTCCTCAAGGAAGTCCGGCTGGCGAAGACCGAAGCCTCCGAAAAGGTACATCAGGCTACCGGCGCCATCGTTTATGCAGCCATGGGTGGGCTAATCCTGCTCGCGGGATTCCTTGTGCTTCTCGATAGCGCAGTTGCCTGGCTGGTGGAATTCGGTCTCGACATCGAATGGAGCACGCTTGCTGTTGGACTGGTGGTTGCCCTGATCGGCTTCATCTTGCTGCGAAAGGGCATGAACGACATCAAGGCGGCCAGTCTCACCCCCAAACGGACTGTCGCACAGCTGCGTTCGGACGGGCGCGCCGCCAGGGAGCAATTCTGATGACCGACGGATCGAACACCAACATCCGGAATCCCGGAAAGGCCCCGACAGGTGGACCCGGGAGCACGGTATCGACCCGATCCAGGGACGAGATCGAGAAGGATATCCATGAACGCCGCGAGCAGTCCGGCCGTTCTGGCGGTGGCCCGGACCGGTCACCCGACAAGGCTCCCGATACCGCTGATATCCGGGATCGAACCCGCCACGAAGCAGAGACACACCGGGCCAAACACCTGGGCGAGCCGACGCCCGCGCGTCGGTCGCCGAGCGACGATCGCGATAAATCCAGTGCCGAGCTTGAACGCGAGGTCGAGCACGAAAGAGAACTTCTGACGCGCACACTGGACGACATTCGCGAGAAACTGTCGCTTGGACAGATCATGGACCAGGCGGTTCGCTATGCCCGCGAATCCGGAGGCGGTGAGTTCACCCGCAATCTGGGACGTTCGGTGCGGGACAATCCCTTGCCGGTCGCGTTCATCGGCGTTGGAATCGGGTGGCACCTGTTGTCCGGCCGAATGGACCACGACGGCTCCGATCGGTCGCACGGCCGGTACGGTATCGACAGCCATGGCGACAGCACGCACGGCAGTCACGGCGGCGGGGCCGTATCCTCGGTCCGCGACCGGGCATCCTCGATGGGAAGCCAAATCTCCGATGAAGCGTCGCACGCCAAAGACGCGATTTCCGGCGCTGTCGCATCGGCCCGGGGCTGGGTCTCGTCGGCACGCGGATCCGCAGATCACGCGCGGCACGGCCTGAGCGACCGCGCCCACGATGTGTCGCATCGGGCTTCGGAAATGGCGGGCGACGCGCGTCACCGCATGCATGACGTCAGCGATCGGGCGCAGAACGGAATCGCACGCATGGCCAGGGAACAGCCCCTGGTGCTGGGGGCGATCGGCTTGGCTGCCGGCGCGGCGATCGCGGCGATGTTCCCGCCCACCCGGACCGAAAACAGGGTCATGGGCGAAACCAGCGACATGGTGAAGGACGAGGCCAGGTCTTTCGCGGAAAACGAGTTCGACCATGCGAAGACCGTGGCCGAGGAAACGACGCAGGATGTCGCCAACGAGTTCAAGAGCCGCGGCCTTACGCCGGAATCGGCCAGGGAGGCGACATCGGCCGCGGCAAAGAGGACCGAAGAAGGCGCCCGCCGCATGGCTCAGGACACGAAATCCGATATCGGCGAGCCCGCCGGTAAAAGTGGCGATCGTGCCAGTCAGAGCACCGGTCCGGGAAACGCCGGCCCAGGAAATTCCGGCCCGGGAGATTCCGGCGCAGGAAGCAGGAGCACTGGCGGCACGCAGGCCGAGCCCTCGCGCGACCGCCCCGACAATGCCGCAACGACGCCCAACCGGCCCGGCACGACACCCGGATCAGGCAGTGGGTCAGGCGGGGGTTCAGGCGGGGGCCCCGGGGGCAGCCCGAACACGGGCCGCTGAAGACGCGAAGCGCTGGGGGGTCAGACCCCCCAGTCGCGCCGGTCAACCATTGGCGGCGACTCATAGCAGCCAATGACCGATTGGTCGAAATCGACGATCGACCCACTCATCATGCCGGACTCATCCGACGACAGGAAGGCGATCGCGCGGGCGACTTCCTCGGGCTTCAACATGCGCCCGGCGGGCAGATCGCTTTCGGCCTTGTCGCGCCATCCCTCGGTCGCACCGTGGTATTTCTTCTGGATGACGTCCTCACCGGGCGTGTCCATCCAGCCGATGTTCAGACCGTTGATGCGGATGCCGTCGCGCATCAGCGAAAAGCCCGCGCTGCGCGTCAGTGTCGCCAGAGCGCCCTTTGATGTCGAATAGGCACAAATGAACGGCTGACCGCCATAGCTCGCCATGCTGAGCACGTTGACAACGGTTCCCCTGGTTCCCGTGCGCAGCATGACCTTGGCGGCGTCCTGCATCAGGAAGAACGGGGCGCGGACATTGGTCGCCATCATGCGGTCGAACAATTCCGGCGAGGTGTCGATGATGGTGCCGCGATCCGTGATCGCCGCCGCGTTCACCAGCGCATGCAACGTCCCGAAACGCTGGGCGGCGGTGTCGATGACCTTGCGACAGTCGTCGAGATTGGCCAGATCGGCCGCCACGAAGGTCGTCGGGCAGCCGTCTTCGGAGATCGACTTCGCCGCCGCCTCGCCGCGCTCGGTGTTGCGCCCGCAGATGACGATCCCGGCAGCGCCCCGCGCCGCAAAAAGCCTGGCGGTGGCAAGGCCCAGGCCCTGGGTCCCCCCGGTCACCACGGCGTAGCGTCCCGCCAGTGAGCCCCCGCCCGTTTCACTGGCTGAACGATTTCCGGTGTTGTCTTCGGTCATCGGTTTTCCTCCCCATTTCGACGATTGCGCGCCTGTTCGGAGTCAGACGCCTTTTCTCTGCCCCGTGCGGCCCTGCAAATGATCGGAATAGGCCTTGCGCACCGCTTCGCGCTCGCTGACCTCCGGAACGCCGACATCCCACCATGCATCACCGGGCGTCCAGTCGTGGGCTACCGTGTCGATCACGATGACGGCGGTGCGGTCGGCCGCCTTGGCGCGCTCGAACGCGGCCTCGAAATCCGTAATGCTTTCGACCTTTTCGGCCTCGGCGCCGAGGGATCGGGCATGGGCGGCGAAATCGACGCGCGCGTCGGTGACCGAACGCGAATCCTTGAGCAGATTGTTGAACGACTCACCGCCCTTGAAAACCTGCAACCGGTCGATCACGGCAAACCCGCCATTGTCGCAGACGACGACAATGAGCTTCTTGCCGGTAAGGACCGAGCTGTAGATGTCCGAGTTCAGCATCAGATAGGATCCGTCGCCGACCATCACAACGACATCGTCGTCCGGACGCGCCATTTTCGCGCCCCAGCCGCCGGCGATTTCGTAACCCATGCACGAAAAGCCGAACTCGCAGTCGAAGGTTCCCGGCGCCTTGGTTTTCCAGTTCTTGGTCAATTCGCCCGGCAGACCGCCGGCCGCCGTCAGCACCAGATCGCGCTCGCTCGCCTTGCGGTTGACGGCGCCGATCACCTGGGCATAGGTCGGCGGATTCGTGTTGGCCGGCGCCGTCCGGCTGTCGACCAGTTCTTTCCATTGACCGTATTCGCGCGCGGCTTCCTGCATCCAGGTCTTGGGCGCGGCCCAGTCGCCGAGTGCGGCGGTCAGCGATTCCAGTCCCCGCCTTGCGTCGCCGATCAACGACACGGACCGGTGTTTGGTCGCGTCGAACCGTGCGGCGTTCAGCGACACGATGCGCATGTCGGGGTTGGCGAAAACGGTCCAGGAGCCGGTCGTGAAATCCTGCAGCCGCGTGCCGACAGCCAGCACCAGATCGGCTTTTGCGGCGACGCTGTTGGCCGATGCAGCGCCGATTACCCCCAGCGGCCCGATCAGGTTGGGATGGTCATGCGTCAGCGCCCCGCGTCCGGCGATGGTTTCAGCCACCGGCAATCCGTGTCGTTCGGCGAATGCCGTCAGCACATCGACCGCGCCGGAATAGTGAACCCCCCCACCGGCAAGGATCATGGGCGATCGTGCGTTCTTCAGCAGCTTGGTGGCGTCTTCAAGTTCGGCCTCGTCCAGGCCCGGCCGGCGAATTCGGTGAACCGTCTTCTCGAAGAAGCTTTCGGGATAGTCGAACGCTTCGGCCTGGGCATCCTGGGCAAGCGCGATAAAGGCCGGGCCGCAATCGGCCGGATCCAGCATCGTGGCCACTGCCTGCGGCAGCGACGACAGGATCTGTTCGGGCCGGGAAATGCGGTCCCAGTAGCGGGACACGGCCTTGAAGGCGTCGTTGACGGTGACGGTTGCATCGTGGAAATGCTCGACCTGTTGCAGCACAGGATCCGGAAACCGGTTCGCGAAGGTGTCGCCGGACAGGAACAGCACGGGCAACCGGTTGGCATGCGCCACCCCCGCCGCCGTGACCATGTTCAGCGCACCCGGTCCAATCGAGCTGCAACAGACCATGATCTGACGCCGGCGCGCCGCCTTGGCGTAGCCGACGGCCGCCAGTCCCATCGACTGCTCGTTCTGACCGCGCCATGTCGGCATGTCGTCCTTGACCGCCTCCAGCGCCTCGCCCATGCAGGTGACGTTGCCGTGGCCGAAAATTGCGAATACGCCGGGGAAAAGCGGTACCTCCACGCCGTCAACGATTGTCCGCTGGGCGACAAGATAGCGAACCAAAGCCTGGGCCATGGTCAGGCGAACCGTCTTCATGCGTCCTCTCCCTTTATGACGGGTGCCGTCGATGCCTGTTTGGCAGACGCCGTGGCGCCGCCCCCGGCATCTCGGCCATTCGTCGTCAGAATGTTTGTTCACTAGACTATGAAATTGCAACATCCGATCCGATAGCCCGGTACGGTGCGCGCCGTGAGATGGTTTCACTTCCCGCCCGCCATCCTACAGCGTAACTTTGTTTCTGGCCAGTGCGCATATCCGCATACTCCACAGTCATTGCAATCAAATTCCGTTCTGCTTATTATCGCAACGTTCGGTCCATATGAGGGTCCACCGGACCGTCGACGGACGGGCCCGTTCATGGAACCGGGACACAAAACAAGAATTTGCGCCCAAGCGCAGGACGTCACAAGCAGGAGGGAGCGGCCGCATGAGCGACACCAGGACCGGGCACGGAAAGATCCGCCCCCATGCGTGAGAATCGCCTGCGCCGGCTCTGGGCCGAGGATCGCGCGGCGATCAATGGATGGTGCGCGATACCGTCGTCCTTTTCCGCCGAACTGATGGCCCATCAGGGCTGGGATACGCTGACCATCGACCTGCAACACGGCCTGATCGACTATCAGACGGCGGTCACCATGCTGCAGGCGATCAGCACCACCGAGACGGTGCCGCTGGTGCGGGTTCCCTGGCTCGAACCCGGCATCCTGATGAAGGTTCTCGACGCCGGCGCCTATGGCGTCATCTGCCCGATGGTCAATTCCGCCGCCGACGCAGAACGCCTGGTCGAAGCATGCCGTTATCCGCCGTTGGGCGGCCGCAGTTTCGGACCGATCCGGGCGACGGTCTATGCCGGGGCGGACTATGCCGCGCGCGCCAACGATACCGTTGCCGTGATCGCGATGATCGAGACCCGGCAGGCGCTGGACAATCTCGACGCCATTCTTTCAGTGCCGGGCATCGATGCCGTCTATATCGGTCCCGCCGATCTGTCCAATGCGCTTGGCCGCACGCCCGGCTTCGATCAGACAGATCCGGTCGTGGTCGAGGCGATCGATCTGATATTGGCCAAGGCGACGGAACACGGTGTCATCGCCGGTATTCATAACGGAACGCCGGAATACGCCCTGTCGATGATCGACAAGGGTTTCCGGCTGGTGACCATCGGTTCGGATGTTCGCCTGTTGACAGGCGCGGCCGCCCGCACGGTCGCGGTCATGCGCGATGGAACGGGGCGCGAAGAAACGGGGCGCGAAGAAACGGGGCGCGAAGAAACGGGGACGGCAAAATACTGACCGGGACCAGCGGGTTAGCATGTACTGGCCCGTCACCACAAATCGAGGCAAACTGAATGTTGAATATCTGTCTGTTCGGGGCCGGGCGCATCGGCAAGTTGCATGCCGGCAACATTGCCGCCAATCCACGCACGCAACTGACATGCGTCGTCGATGTCGTCACCGAAGCAGCCCGGTCGCTGGCCGATGCTTACGGCGCAGCCACGGCGCCGGATGCGGCCTCGGCCTTCAAGGCCCACGACATCGATGCCGTGCTCATAGCGTCTTCGACCAACACCCATGTCGACCTGATGATCGCCGCCGCCGATGCCGGCAAGGCGATACTGTGCGAAAAGCCGATCGACCTCGATATCGGGCGTGTCGACACCTGTGTCGCCCAACTGGCGAAATCGGGCGTACCGGCAGGCATCGGGTTCAACCGGCGCTTCGATCCGACCATGCGCGCCTGCCGCGACGCCATTCGCGCCGGGGACGTCGGCGCCATCGAGCAGGTCATCATCACCAGCCGCGACCCGGGCCCGCCGCCGCTGTCCTATATCGCCGTTTCCGGCGGCATCTTCCGTGACATGACCATCCACGATTTCGATCTGGCGCGATGGCTGCTGGATGACGAGCCGGTCGAGGTCTTCGCCACCGGCAGCAGCCTCGTCGATCCCGAGATCGGCAAGGCCGGCGACTTCGATTCCGCAATGGTGATCATGCGCACCGCCAAGGGGCGGCTTTGCCATATCAACAACAGCCGCCGGGCGACCTATGGGTACGACCAGCGCATCGAAATCTTCGGCGCCAAGGGTATGGTACGCAACGACAATCACCGGCCGGCGGCGATGCTGCGGTCGAATGCGACGGAGACCGAGGCACAGCCACCGCTGCTGGATTTTTTCCTGGAGCGGTATCGCGACGCCTATGTCAACGAACTGAACGACTTCGTCGACGCGGTCGAGGCCGGGCGCCAGCCCTCTGTCACGGTCGAGGACGGCCGCCGCGCCCTGCTGCTGGCGGATGCGGCATGGGAGAGCGCACGCAGCGGCGCCTGGGCAAAGGTGCCCGACTAGCGGCGCGGCATAAAGCATGTCACGGCGCCAATCCAGGAGCGTAAACGGGTGATCGGCACGGCCCCACGGGTCTCACACGATACGGCCACCACCGATGATGCGCCTGCCGGCGCCGTTGCATTGCGCCTCGACGGCATTGCGGTCCGTCTCGGCGGCCGCGAGATCCTGCACGGCATCGATCTGCGCTTCGCTGCGGGCGAAATCGTCGGCATCGTCGGCCCGCCGGGCGCCGGAAAGACAACCATCATCAAGACCATAACCGGCGCGATCACGCCGTGCCACGGTACGGTTTACGCCTTCGGCCAACTGCTGAAGCCGGGATCGCCACGCGCCGCCCAGACGTCCGGGATCGCCGCGCTCTATCAGGATCTGGCGCTCGCGCCGAATTTGAGCCCGGTTCAGAACATCGTCCTCGGTGACGAGCCTCAAACGCACCTGTTCGGCGTGGTTCCGATGATCGACCGTCAAGCTGCAGCCGAGGAAGCCGTCCGGGCACTGGATGCGCTGGGCGTGCGCCTGGAACCGTCGCAATACCACAGCCCCGTTCGCCGGTTGTCCGGTGGCCAGCGTCAAGCGGTGGCGATCGCGCGGGCGCTGCGGACGTCGGCGCGCCTGCTGCTGATGGACGAGCCGACGGCGGCCCTCGGCCATGCCGGGCGGACGCTATTGATCGACATCGTTCAACGGCTGGCGGCCGGCGGCGTCACCGTGATCATCGTCAGCCATGATATCGACATGCTCGCCCGAGTCGCTCATCGACTCGTGGTCGTCAGGCGCGGACGGATCCGCGGGGACGATGCGCCCACGGCGCTCGATCTCGACCGACTGCGTGAGGAAATGGGCGAGGAAAGGACCGACGCTCCGGACGACCATGGGTCCGCGCCCTGGTACCGGTTCGACCTGGCCGGATGGATAAGGGGCCGATAGATTCGGCGCAATTGCGGGCGCACCGGAGAGAATCTCGTACTTGACGATAATGGTGTGTTGCAAGCGCTCGACGGATTTGTTTGACTACAAAACAAAAGAATACAAGGGGAGGTAAAATGCCGCTGCTGGAACTCCGGAATATCTCCAAGCACTTCGGCGCGATCGAAGCCTTGTGCGACGTCGATCTGGCCGTCGAGCCGGGTGAGATCGTCGGCCTGATGGGCGACAACGGTGCCGGCAAATCGACACTGGTCAAGATCATGGCCGGGAATTTCCCGCCGAGCAGCGGCAAGATCCTGCTGGACGGGAAGGAGCAGCATTTTCACAAGCCGGTCGACGCCCGCCACGCCGGGATCGAGGTGGTCTATCAGGACCTGGCGCTGTGCAACAACCTGACGGCATCGGGCAATGTGTTCCTGGCCCGCGAGCCCTGGCGCCGGCTGTTCGGCTTCCTGCCTGCACTCGACGACCCCAACATGAACAACAAATCCGGCGATTTGTTCGCCGAACTCAAATCCGAGACCCGACCGGCCGACAAGGTTGCGCTGATGTCGGGCGGTCAGCGTCAGGCGGTGGCGATCGCCCGGACGCGGCTGACCAACTCCAAGATCATCCTGATGGACGAGCCGACGGCGGCGATCAGCGTCCGCCAGGTGGCCGAAGTGCTCGATCTGATCAAACGGCTGCGCGACCAGAACATCGCCGTCATTCTGATCAGCCATCGGATGCCCGACGTCTTTACCGTCTGCGACCGGCTCGTCGTCATGCGCCGGGGCAGCAAGGTGGCCGACAAACGGGTCGACGAAAGCTCGCCGGAAGAAGCGACTGCGCTGATCACGGGCGCACTGGAAATGGCCTGAGGGCAACAAGAAGAAAAAATCGGGACGGACAGGAACGGGGACACTGAAGATGGCTCAGAATTCGACCATGGATCGAATGCCGATCACCAGCAGCATAAGCCTCACACAGCGCATGAGCGCCAGCCAGGCATTCTGGGTCACAATGGCGATGATCGTCATTTCGGTCATCATGGTCATGATCAACGATACATTCGGCACCTGGAACAACGCCTTCAACATCACGCGCAATTTCTCGTTCATCGCCATCATGGCGCTGGGCCAGACCGCGGTGATCATCACCGCCGGCATCGACCTGTCCGTCGGGTCGGTAATGGGACTTTCCGGCATTGTGCTTGGCCTGTTCATGTCGCTGGAATACAGCTTCTGGTCGGCCTCGCTGTTCGCGCTGCTGACGGCCCTGGCCTGTGGCGCCGTCAATGGTTACCTGATCGCCTACATCAAGCTGTCGCCGTTCGTCGTGACACTTGGAATGCTTAGCATTGCCCGAAGTCTGGCGCTCGTCGTCTCCGACAATCAGATGTTCTACCAGTTCGGGCCGGACGAAGCGCTGCTGCTGACGCTGGGCGGCGGCCGGTTTCTGGCCATTCCGAATTCCGTCTGGATCCTCGTCGCGCTGACCATCATCGTTTCGTATCTGCTGAACAATACGCGGTGGGGCCGGTACCTGTACGCCATCGGCGGCAACGAGAGCGCGGCCCGCCTGACCGGCGTCCCGGTCAACCTGATCAAGATGTCGGCCTATATGCTGTGCAGTTTTCTGGCAGGCGTCTCTGCCATCCTGATGGTCGGATGGCTGGGCTCCGTGACCAACGGACTGGGCCTGCAATACGAGTTGCGTGTCATTGCCGCGACCGTCATCGGCGGCGCGAATCTGATGGGCGGCGAAGGTGTCGCCATCGGCGCGGTCGTCGGCGCGGCACTGGTCGAGATCATCCGCAATTCCCTGCTGCTCGCAGGTGTCGATCCCTATTGGCAAGGCTTTTTCATCGGCGCGTTCATCATCTTTGCGGTCCTGCTTCAGCGGATCCGCGAAGCTCGGGCCAAATAGCCCGAGCCAGACGGGCGCCGAGCGTTCCTCGCCGCCCGTCTCTGCTGTCGAAACCAACGATGCGAATACAATCAACAATGGGAGGACGAACTATGCGTAAGCTTCTACTCAGCGCCAGCGCCCTGGCGGTCCTCGGGGCGCCGATCGCGGCCGAGGCCCAGGACACCTATACTTTCGCACTGGTGCCCAAGGCGATGAACAACCCGTTCTTCGACCTCGCCCGCGATGGCTGCATGGCCGCCCAGGCGGAACTCGATAACGTCGAGTGCCTGTATATCGGACCCGGTGAACACACCGAAGCCGAGCAGGTCCAGATCGTTCAGGATCTGATTACCCGTCAGGTCGACGGCATCGCCGTTTCGCCGTCCAATGCCCCCGCCATCGCGCGCGTGCTTGAACGCGCACAGGAAGCCGGCATTCCAACCCAGACCTGGGACTCCGACCTGCTGCCGGAACACCAGGACCTGCGGACCAACTATATCGGCACGCTGAATTATCAGATCGGCGAGGAACTCGGCAACCTCATCAACGAGTACAAGCCCGACGGCGGCACGATCTGCATCCAGTCCGGCGGGGCGGCCGCGGCCAACCACAACGAACGCATCCAGGGCATCCGCGATACGCTGTCCGGCACCGAAAGCGACAGCCCGCCCGGCGAGCAGCTCGACGACACCAATGGCTGGACGGAAATCGACGGCTGCGTGCTGTATACCGACGATGACAGCGCCGTCGCAGTGCAGCAGTTGACCGACATCCTCGCCCAGCACGACGATCTCGACGTTTTCGTCTCGACCGGCGCGTTCACGCAATGGTCCGACAACGCCTATCGTCAGGCGATCGAGCCGCATCTCGACCGGCTCGAAAACATGGACACAGTGGTTGTCGTCGCCGACACGCTGCCCATGCAGATGGAGCAACTGGCGGACGGATACAGTCACGGTCAGGTCGGCCAGCGGCCCTTCGAAATGGGCTATCGGTCGATGGAGAACCTGCTGACGATTGTCGAAGGCGGCGAGGTCGAAGACCCGATCTATACCGGTGTCGACGTTTGCACGGCGGAAAACGTGGATACCTGCCTCGAAGCGGAGTGATCCGCTGAAGCCGTCATCTCACGGTGACGGGTGAAAGCGGCGTAAAAGGCGATCCGGGGTCGGGATTGGCAGCCGCCGATCCCGCACCCGGTTTCCTTGTTCACGAGCCGCCTTGATTCATTGGAGTCCGATCATGCGACAATCCTGTCTCGACACGCTGGGCCGCCGCTTGCGCCTCGGAATGGTCGGTGGCGGCGAAGCGTCGCTGATTGGCGAAACACACCGTATCGCCTCGCGTCTGGACGGCCTGTTCGATCTGGTCGCCGGCAGTTTTTCGTCCGACCCGGAGCGCGGTCGGCAAATGGGGCAAAAGCTGATGATCGCGGCCGATCGCTGCTATCCCGATGCCGCGACCATGGCATCGGCGGAAGCCGCGCGTGCCGACGGCATCGACGCCGTGACCATCTGCACCCCACCTGAACACCATGCCGAGGCCGCACGCGCGTTTCTCGCCGCGGACATCCACGTCATCTGCGACAAACCGCTGACCAACGATCCCGCAAGTGCCCGCGCGCTGGCCGCCGACGCGGCGGCATCGGATTGCCTTTTTGCCGTCAGCTACAACTATGCCGCCTATCCGATGATCCGCGAAGCCCGCCAGCGGGTGGCCGACGGTGCGATCGGGCGCCCCCGTGTGGCGGTCGCCGAGTTTGCCGTCGGCACCGGCGGCATGATCAATGACGACCCCGACCCCGGCGCCCGTCACTGGCGCTTCGATCCCGACCGTGTCGGCCGGGGCGGCATCTTTCTGGAGATCGGCACCCATGCCTTTCACCTGATGGAGTTCGTATCGGGACTGGCGGTGACGGCCGTCTCGGCCCATGTCGATACGCAGTCGCCGGGCCGCCGGGTCTTTGACAACGCATTCGTGACGGTGCGTTTCGACAACGACGCCATCGGGCATGTCTGGCTCAGTTATACCGCGACCGGCAGCGAGCACGGGTTGAACCTGCGGCTTCACGGCGACAAGGCGGGGCTCGCGTGGCGTCAGGAAACGCCGAACGCGTTGACCTTGACGCCGCCGGACGGTCCGGGGCGAACATTGACACGCGGCATGCCGGGTTTGTCGGGCAGCGCCGAGCGTTTCACCCGCGTGCGGTCCGGCCATCCCGAAGGATTTCACGACGCCTTTGCCAATATCTATCGCGATGTTGCCGAGCGCATCGCCGCGCGCCTGACCGCGACGCCGCCGGATCCGCTCAGCGCTGACCTGCCGACCGCCGCCGATGGCCTGCGCGGACTGGCGTTCATGGAGGCGGCGCTGAAGTCCCATGATCAATACGGCGCATGGGCCGAACTGGTCCCCTGACCCGGCATTCCCGCCACTCAAGCATCGGAAACCACGATGAAATCAACCGACACCCGGCCCATCGGCCGCACAGCCCTGCAATCCAGCATTCTGGGGTTCGGCGGGGCACCGCTGGGCAACCTGAACGCCGTTCTTTCCGACGACCAGTCGGTCGCGACGGTGCGCCGCGCCAAAGCCTGCGGCGTAACCCTGTTCGACACCGCGCCGCTCTACGGCTACGGGCTCAGCGAACATCTGGTGGGTGAGGCGTTGCGCTGGGACGCGCGCGACGGCTATGTGCTGTCGACGAAGGTCGGCCGGCGGCTCGTGCCCGACGATCCGGCGAATATCGACGGCGGCCTGTTCCAGCGGACCCTGCCCTTCCAGCCCGTCTACGATTACAGCTATGACGGCGCGATGCGATCGGTTGAGGACAGCCTGCAGCGCATGGCGCTGCAACGCATCGACGTCCTGCTGATCCATGACGTCGATGTCTGGACGCACGGCACCCGCGAGGCGACCGACGCGCGCTTCGACGAAGCGATGAGCGGCGCCTACAAGGCCATGCTGCGCCTGCGCGAGGAAGGCACGATCAAGGCCATCGGCGTGGGCGTGAACGAAGCCGACATGTGCGAACGCTTCGCCCGGGCCGGCGATTTCGACTGCTTTCTGCTGGCCGGTCGCTACACCCTGCTGGAGCAGGGCGCGCTGGACGGGCTGCTGCCGCTATGCCAGGAGCGTAACATCGGCATCATGCTCGGCGGGCCCTACAATTCCGGCATCCTGGCGACGGGCGCGCGGCCGGGCGCCTATTACAATTATCACCGCGCGCCGCCGGAAATCATGGACCGCGTGTCGCGGATCGAAGCCGTGTGCAAACGCCACAACGTCGCCCTGGCCGCCGCCGCGCTGCAATTCCCGCTCGGTCACCCCTGCGTCTTTTCCGTCATTCCCGGCGCCGTCAAGCCCGGCGAAATCGACCGCAATGTCGCGACCATGGACGTGGCCATTCCGGCAGATCTGTGGGCGGAACTGAAGGCCGAAGGCCTGCTGCGGGAGGATGCGCCGGTGCCGGCCCAATGATGTGGGTCAGGTGACGTGGGCCGGGTGATGTGGGCCGCCCGCAATGCATCATGCCGATCAGCCGGCGTCGATCTCGGACAGCGGGTCCGCCGGCGCCGGGTCGAGATCCAGCCGCTGGGCCAGACAGATGATCAACGCCTGCGCCAGACAGATCGGTTCTGCCAGCGACCGCGCGTAATTGTATTCGCCGTCAGGCACGACCATGCACACCGTCGCCCGCTTGGCCAACGGGCTGAGCTGGCTGTCGGTGATGGCCAGGATGGGCACGCGCCGGGCTTCCGCCGCTTCGACGATGTCGACCACCTCGCGCGCATAGTGCCGGAAGCTGACGGCCAGAAGCACCGACTTGTCGTCCATCAGTTGCGCCTGCTCGGTCGCCAGTCCTCCAGCGCCGTCGAGCAAGCGCACGTCGCGGCGCAGATGGATCAACGCATAGCGCAGGTAGACCGCGATGGGATAGGCGCGAAGCTGGCCCAGCAGATAGACCGTCCGCGCGTTGGCCAGGCAGTCGACAGCCGCCGTCAGCGTTTCCTCGGTCATCGAGTCCAGCAGATGCTCAAGCCCCGCCATATCGGCGATGACGAGGTCGCGCAACGTCGCCATGCCGGTTGTCGATGCCCGCTGCCCCAATTCGCCCTTGAGGGCGTGAATGCGCTCCTTGATGCCGGGCGCCGCCGTGACCAGCCGCGCCTGGAACACGCGTTGCATCTCGGCGAAACCGGTATAGTCGAAGGATTGCGCAAAGCGGACGAGGCTGGACGGCTGGACCCCGGCCTCGGTCGCGATGCTCTTGACCGAACCGAGTGCGACGTCGTTGGGGTTCTGCACGACGTGCCGCGCGATTTGCTGAAAACGCCGGCTCATCGACGGATGGCGTTTGGTCACGGCCGTGATCAAGTCTTCGTAAGTCAGTGGAGCAACCATGGCTCGGCATCCGGTGGTTTTGCCAGGGTGAGCCCTTCCGGCAACGATCGTTTCATTCAGGATAGCGCATGACATGGCCCGGGGTCACAACTTTCATCGGTGCCGTGTTAAACACTTGAACCGTTCATTGCTATGATGTGATTGACGGAATATACGTTCTATACTACGGTTCGACAAAAACAGGCGTTCGGTCGCGCTCGGTGCAGACGAGGGTGACGAACCGCCACGGGAGGGAAAGCGATGTACGACTCCTTCGGTCTCTTCATCGACGGCCAATGGCGCGCCGCCAATAGCGGCGCCACCTATGAAGTGCACGACCCGGCGACCGAGGAAGTGCTGGGGTCGGCGCCGGCGGCCGACGCAACGGATGTTCAGGCGGCGATCGACGCCGCCGGCCGGGGGCAGGAGCGATGGCGCGGCTTCGATCCGTGGTCGCGCGCGGTCGTGCTGCGGGCCGTCGGCGACGCGCTCACCCGCCGGCGCGAGGAAATCGCCCGCATCATGACGCTGGAGGTGGGCAAACCGCTGGAGCAATCGCGCGGTGAAGTCGGTCTCGCCATCGACCAGTTCTATTGGTACGCCGAGGAAACCAAACGGATCTACGGCCAAACCATCGAAAGCCGCCTGCCCTCTGGCCGCATGACCGTCAGCTATGAGCCCGTCGGCATCGTGGCCGCGTTCACGGCGTGGAATTTCCCGGCCGCCCTGCCGGCGCGCAAGATCGCGCCCGCTCTGGCGGCCGGATGCTCGATCATCTGCCGACCGTCAGAGGAATCTCCCGGCGTCGCCATGGCGCTGGTCGACTGCTGCCGCGAGGCCGGGGTTCCGGCCGGCGCCGTCAATCTGCTGACCGGCCGCGCATCCGTTCTGGGGCCCCCGCTGATGCAGGCGCCGGAAGTGCGCAAAATCTCGCTTACCGGATCGACGACCGTCGGCAAACAGATGATGCGCGACGCCGCCGACACGCTCAAGCGCCTCAGCATGGAGCTGGGCGGTCACGCACCCGTCATTGTTTTCGACGATGCCGACGCCGAGGCGGTGGCCGAGACCTGCGCCCGGGCGAAATTCAGAAACGCCGGCCAGGTCTGCGTCTCGCCCAGCCGCTTTTTCGTCCACGACGCCCTGGTGGAAAGCTTCACCAACCGTTTCGTCGAGGTGACCCAGTCGCTCAAGATCGGCAACGGTCTCGACCCCGCAACCGATATCGGCCCGCTATCGACCGCCAAGCGGCGCGACGCGGTGGAGTCATTGGTCGCCGAAACCCGCGAGGCTGGCGGGCGCCTGCTTTGCGGCGGCCGTCGTCCACCGGACATGAACCGCGGCTATTACTACGAGCCGACGGTCTTTGACGAGGTCGATGACGACTGGCGCCTGATGTACGAGGAACCCTTCGGGCCGGTCGCACCGATCACCAGTTTCTTCGATTTCGACGAGGTCATCACGCGCGCCAATTCGCTGCCCTACGGGCTTTCCGCCTATGCGTTCACGAAATCGCTGAAACGGGCGCATGAAACGCGTGACGCGCTGGCATCGGGGATGGTCGGCATCAACACATTCGCCCTGGCAGCGGCCGAAGCCCCGTTCGGCGGCATCCGTGACAGCGGCTTCGGACGCGAAGGCGGCAGCATCGGCATCATGGATTACCTCGAAGCCAAATACAGCCACATGGTGCTGGAATGAGAGATGCCGCAAAAGTGGTCATCTGGGGCGCCATCCGGCCGGAGGGAATCGCGGTGCTGGAGGCGCGGCCCGACACGGAAGTGACCGTCATTGATGCCGCCGATGCTGAAGGGCTGGCACACGCGCTGACCGACGCCGATGGGTTGCTGATCCGGACGGCGCCGCTGACGCCGGCCATGATCGCCGGCGCCAAGAACCTGAAGGTCGTCGCCCGGCATGGCGTCGGCTATGACAATGTCCCGGTCGATCTGCTGACCGCGCGGGGCATACCGCTGGCGCTCACCGGCGCGGTGAATACGCTTTCCGTCGCCGAGCACACGTTTTTCATGATGCTGTCGGCCGCCAAGGCCGGTATCTGGCATGATCGCGCCGTGCGGTCCGGCAACTGGAATGCCCGCGACGAGTTGCGCGCGGTCGAATTGGCCGGCCGCACGCTTCTGCTGGTCGGATTCGGGCGGATCGGGCGCGAGGTTGCCGTCCGCGCCGCCGCCTTCGGAATGACGGTGCGGGTTTACGATCCCCATGTATCAGCGGCGGATATGACGGCCGCCGGCGTGGACCCGGTGCCGGACTGGCGCGCCGCATTGTCCGAAGCGGATGTCGTCAGCCTTCATCTGCCGCTGACCCCCGATACGCGCCATCTGATCGGTCAGGCGGAACTGGCGGCGATGAAGACGGGCAGTGTCCTGATCAACGCCGCGCGCGGCGGCCTGGTGGACGAAAACGCCCTGGCCGATGCGTTGCGATCGGGGCACCTCGCCGGCGCCGGTATCGACACGCTGGAGGCCGAGCCGCCGGCCCCGGACCACCCGCTTCTGGCAATCGAGACCGCCATTCTCAGCCCCCACAATGCGGGCCTGACGCTGGAAAGCGCCATCCGGCTGGGCGTGACGTCCGCACAGAACATCGTCGCCGGACTTGCAGGATGCCTCGACCCGGCGCTCGTCGCCAATCCACAAGCCCTGAAGACCGGCGATGCCAAAGTCACAGGAGCCGGCTCATGAACCGCCCATCGCGTCCGGAAATCGGCATCGGCCTGATCGGCAGCGGCTTCATGGGGCGGTCCCATGCGCTCGCCTATCGCAGCGTCGCCGGATTATTCGACCTGCCGGTGGTGCCCCGGCGCGTGCTGTTGGCCGATATGGATAGCGCAACGGCCGAGAAAGCCGCCCGGGCGCTGGATTTCAAACGGTCGACGGACGATTGGCAGGCCCTGGTGGACGATCCGGCAATCGGTCTGGTCGACATTACCGCGCCGAATCGGCTGCACGCCCCGATTGCTTTCGCGGCCTTCAACGCCGGCAAGCCGGTCTATTGCGAAAAGCCGCTGGCGCCCGATGCCGGACAGGCGGGCGCCATGGCGGACGCCGCGGACGCTGCAGGCGTGACGACCATGGTCGGATTCAATTATCTCAAGAACCCGATCATGGCCCTGGCGCGCGAGATCATATCGGGCGGCGAGATCGGCGAGCCCGTCTCGTTCCGGGGGATCCACGCCGAGGATTACATGGCCGATCCGGCTGCGCCCCATTCGTGGCGGACCGATGCGGCGTCCGGCGGCGGCGCGCTGGCCGATCTCGGCAGCCACATCGTCGCGTTGGCCCGGTTTCTGATGGGACCGATCGACAGCGTTCAGGGGCGGATGCGGACCGTCACGCAGAACCGGCCGATCGCGGCAGGGGCCGCCGAGACCAGCCCTGTTACGGTCGATGACCATACGATTGCGCTCGCCAGTTTCGCGTCCGGAGCGCAGGGAACGCTGGAGGCAAGCTGGCTCGCGGCAGGGCGGACCATGCAACTCGCCTTCGAGATCACGGGCACGCGCGGATCGATCGTCTTCACCCAGGAGCGGATGAACGAACTGAAGCTGCATGTCGCCGATCAGCGGCGCGGACGCCGGGGCTTCACGACCATTACCGCCGGACCGGATCACGAGCCCTATGGCGCCTTCTGTCCGGCCCCGGGGCATCAGCTCGGCTTCAACGACATGAAGACCATCGAGGTCCGCGACCTGATGACGGCGCTGGGAAACGGCGCCGCGGCATGGCCCGATTTCCGCGAGGCGTGGCGCATTCAATGTGTTATCGATGCCATCGCCGCATCATCGGCAACCGGTGCCTGGACATCCGTCGGCGCCGACGGTGCCTGATTGCACCACACTGCACCCGTGGTCGAAGGAGCCATTGCCATGAAAGCCGTACGCCTCGGCATTGCGCCGATCGCCTGGACGAATTCGGATCTCCCGGAACTGGGCGGCGAAACGTCGTTGGAGACGTGCCTCAGGGAAACCCGGCAGGCGGGATTCTCCGGGACCGAAACAGGGGTCAAGTTCCCGATGGACCCGAAGACGCTGGGTCCGATCCTGGAAAGCCACGACCTGGACCTCGTCTCCGGGTGGTTTTCCGGCCGGCTGCTGGAAAACGATATCGGCATGGAAATGGACCGCATGCGAGACCAGTTATCGACCTTCAGTGCGCTGGGCGCGCCGGTCATGGTCTATGCGGAAACCGTCGGCAGCGTCCAGACCGATCGATCCAGGGCAGTCGCCGACCGGCCGGTACTTGCCGACACGGAAATCCATGAGTACGGCGAGAAGCTGACCGAGCTGGCGTCGCGCATGGCCGAAGCCGGGGTCGCCATGGCCTATCACCATCACATGGGTACGGTGATCGAAAGCGCCCGCGACATCGACCTGCTGATGGCGTCAACGGGCGAAAGCGTGGGATTGCTGCTGGACACCGGCCATCTGACATTCGCCGGGGAAGACCCGATCGCGGTGACGAAGCGCCACGGCGCGCGGATCAACCATGTCCACGTCAAGGATATCCGCCCCGCCATCCTCGACCGGGTCCGCCGGGAGCGGCTGAGTTTTCTGGATGCGGTGCTGGCGGGCGTGTTCACGGTTCCCGGCGACGGGTGCATCGACTTTGCAACCTTCGCCAGAACGCTGGACGCGATCGGCTATGAAGGCTGGATCGTGGTCGAAGCCGAACAGGACCCCGCCAAGGCCCCGCCGCTGGAATATTCGATCATGGGCCACGACCATCTGGTCAAGGCGCTCACCGCCGCCGGCTATACGATCACCGACCGGCGATAAGCCGCCACCTGACACAAATTCGGTACAGCGCCAACTGAACCTGTTAAGCCGAAATCCGCTTCCTATCCCCTCCCCGGCAACTGTGTTTCTCGACACAGCATCCGCCCCTGTCTCCTCCCCTTCGGCGGGAAGCGCCATCCGGAGTCGACAACTTCCGCGAGAAAGTTGATAGTGTGGGCCCCGGCTCTCCAAAGCAGCATTTCATGCTGCATTGCGTCCGGGGCAGGGGATTAATTGCGGCGTCGCCCCTCTATCCCTTCCCCGGCAACTGTGTTTATTGACACAGCATCCGCCCCTGTCTCCTCCCCGGAAGCACGAAGTGCTGTCCGGGGCCCACACGCTCCGATGGAACCGGGCTCGCGCCGCGCACTGGATTTGCAAAGCGCGGAAATCACCATTCCCGCTATCGATCTGGAAGTGCGACTACCGTAAGAGACGGTCGCGTCAGGCGGCGCCGATGGTGGCGTCTGCATGGGCAAAAAGGCGCACGACGGTATCACCGTCCAGCCGTTCGGCTACTAGCGCCTTTATCCGGGCTGCCGCGTCGGCCAGACGCTCCGGCGTGCGATCGGGTTTCTGCCGGCACTTGACCTCGACATAGGTCGCGGCGCCATGAACGGCGACGGTCGGCGCTTGAACGATGACCTGCACTTCCGACGTCGGCGTGTTCAGGCAGTCGGAAATCAGCGCCGCCAGATCAGCCGGCGCGTCCGACCAGCGTTCGGCCACAGGCCGCATGGAATGAACAATGACAAACGGCACAGTGGCCCCCTCGTCGATAAGTTGAACAAATGCGATACCATAGTAACGCGAGCGCATTCTATCGGCGGGGCCGCTATCGGGCCAGCAGAAACTCAACCGTTATCCGGCGGACTTGATCGTCGCCACCGGATCGGCCGTGTAAATATCGCCCGACACGACTTCTTCCAGTCGATGCGTCCTTGAAATGCTGGGCCGGTCGTCCCGCGTCAGGATGCAGATATCGTCCTTGATCCGGGCGATCGTCCAATGGATGTTGGACGTGCCGCGCTCGCGCAGGGTCATGCCCTCCGCGAGGGTTTCAATTTTTTGGTACATCGTCGCCTCATCATCGGTTCGGGCGCGGGAGGCAACAACCATCGTTGGCTCGCCAGCGGAGATGCCTGAGGCCAAGCCATCCGGATCGGACCCGATGGCGGGCAGCAGAGTCGGCACGAAAAAAGCCGATGTGCCCGGCCGCGTCAAGAACAACGATGGTGGAATGTCATTCGGCGCGGATCACCCATTGCCGGGGCGCCGGGCGCCACGCTTCGGCCTGGCGGTCGGCTTCGGCGACCTGTGCCGCCGTCATCGACCGCGCGGCGCGGCGCATTTCCGCCGACGCATCGCTGGACCCGAAACGGGCAGCGAGGATCAGCCACTTATGCGCCTCGACCGGGTCGGATTCGACCCCACGGCCGTCGCGATACATCATGCCGAGACGATACTGCGCTTCGGCCGACGCCTGCCCTGCTGCCAGTTCGTACCATCGCGCGGCTTCGTCATGATCGACGTCGACACCATAGCCGAGCCGGTATTTGTGACCGAGGGCGAGTTGCGCCCCGCGCTCCCCTGCCTCGGCGGCCCTCAGATACCACTCGACCGCCTCGGCGTGATCCTGGCGCGTGCCCCAGCCGCGTTCGAGCATGACGGCCAGATTGGTCCAGGCGAGTTCGTGATCTTCCGCCGCGGCGGCGCGATACCAGCGCAATGCCTCTTCGTAGTCGCGTTGCACGCCCCAGCCCTGGCGGTACATGTTGCCCAGATTGTTCTGCGAAGCGGCCTGGCCGCCTTCGGCCAGCGGCAGCCATATCTCGATCGCGCGCGCGTGATCGCCCTGACTATAGGCCGCCATGCCGTCGTGAAATCCGTCGGCGCGGGCGATCATTGGAGATAAAAGAAAAACACTGGCAACCATCAACGGGGCCAGAAAAAAGCGCGATGACCCTAAGACATTCATAGCAATCTATCCATTCTGCCCACACGGCCGCAGCGTATTGTCTATAATCGAACTGGCGCGTCAATTGCAATCCGCGGGCGTCCGACCGAATTCGGCATTGCGCACAATAGCGGTCTGGCACTCCACACGCATGAGCTTAATCTTGACATCCGCCGTCTACCCATACGAGGATCAAAGCATCGTCGGCGTCCCTGCTTCCCACAACCACAGCCGGATCAGACCGCATGCCTCAGCCATCGCCTTCCGATCCCGAAGTGCCGGATCACGACCGGGGAAACGCAAACCGCCACGTCGGTACCAAGTCGGAACGCAAGGCACGCAAGGCCGCCCGTGACAAGGTCAAATCGGCGTCGTTCGGCGCGGGTCTGCTCTGGATCGGTTTCGTCTGGCTGCTGGATCTGGGCTGGGCTGCCGCACTGATCGGCATCGGAACCGTTCTCGTGCTGGAGCAGGCGGTCCGCGCGCAATTCGCCCTCGGCATCGACCGTTTCTGGCTTGGCGCCGGCGCCCTCATCGGCGTCGGCGGGCTGCTGATCCTCGCCGGGATCGATGTGCCGATCGGACCGCTACTGCTGATCGCTGCCGGACTGGCCATCATTTCAAGCATTTTCACCAGCAATACATCCAGGTAATCCGGCCCCTCTCGGAGCCGGAACCCTGGGTCAGGCTATCCGCGTTCGAAAACGCCAACCAGTTCCAGATGCGGCGACCACACGAACTGGTCGACCGGCGTCACGGTCCTCAGGACATAGCCGCCGTCGACGAGCGTGCGGGCATCGCGGGCAAAGCTGGACGGATTGCACGAGACATAGGCGATGCGGGCGACACCGCTCGACGCCAGCGCCTCGGCCTGGGCCCGCGCCCCCGCCCGGGGTGGGTCGAGAACAACAGCCTCCACGCCGCGCAGTTCGTCGCCGGCAACCGGATCGCGGTTGAGGTTCCGCACGGCGGCGCCGATGCGCACCGCCAGCCCCGACCGGCGCGCGGCGGCGTCGAGCGCTGCGATCGCCGACGGCTCGGAGTCGAATGCGCGCAGCTTCATGCCCGCCCTGCCAACCGCAAGCGGAAAGGTAAAGGTGCCAATCCCGCAGAACAGGTCGATCACGCTGTCGGCTTCACCCACGGCGCGGCACACCCGGCTGGTCAGGATATCCTGCCCTTCGACGCTCGCTTGCAGGAACGCATGTCCCGGCGCGCGAACCGGAACACCACCCAGAGTGACGATGCCCTCGCGGCGATGGGCCAGCGGCTCGACCTCGCCGTCCTCCGCCTGGCCGCCACCAGATTTTTCGCTTTTGCGCCAGCCGAGACGCGCCAGATCGTGCGCTTCGGCAAATGCCGCCAGCCGCTCCCGATCCGCAAGCGTCGGATTGCCCGGACGGCCGATGACGATTTCGACACCGTCATCCAGCCGTGTCATCGCCAGCGATGCTTCGTCGCCAACACCGTCCAGCAGATCGGCCGCCATGATGCGCAACGGATCCACCAGCGCCGCCAGATCGGGATGAAGGATCGAGCACGACTTCAGATCGACGATGCGGGCGCTGCCGCGCTCGTAGAAGCCGGCCACGACGCCGCTACGCAGCCGCCGCACCGAGAGAACGGCCCGGCGGCGCGTCGCGGGCGGCGTTCGGATCACGGAGTCGACGACGGCCGGATCAAGCGACTGACGGCCGAGCGCGGTGGCGACCTGCTCGTGCTTCCAGGCGTCGTAGACCGGGTCTGACAGATGCTGCAACGTGCAGCCGCCGCAAGGTCCGAAATGCGGGCACGGCGGTTCTGCCCGTCCCGGGCCGTGCTGCAGCAGTTCGATCGCATCGGCCGTCAGGCGGTCGCCGTGTTCCGCCACCGGGCGGGCCCGCACCAGATCGCCCGGCGCAGTATGCGGGACGAAGACCTGACGCCCGTCCCAGTCGGCCACGCCGTCGCCGTAGCCGCCGACATGGTCGATGACCAGTTCCAGGATCGGGCCATTCTCGATGCGCGTGCCCTTGTCGCGGCTGCCACTATGGGCGGCACCGCGCTTGCCCTGTCGGCCCGGATGATTGTTGCCGCGCGGCGGCTTCTGCCCCGGCGGACGGCGATTCTGTCGTCTTGTTTCCATGTCGCTTCAACTGCCAGATACGCAGCATCCGCGCAAGCACGTCCGGTGCACTCAGACCGGAATCTTCGAGACCTGGCGTGCGGCATCGAAGAGGATTTCCGCCGACGCCACCAGCGCCTGATGTTCGCCATCGGTCAGTTCCGGTTGCAGGGTCGAGAGGATGCCGCCGGCCCCGACCACGCGCGGCAGCGACATCGCGACCGGCCCGACGCCCATGACCGAGGATTCGACCTTGGAAACCGTAATCACGGTTCGCTGGTCACTGGTGATCGCACGGGCAATATGGGCGATACCGGCGCCGATGCCGTAATAGGTCGCCCCCTTGCCCTCGATGATCGTATAGGCCGCCCGGCGCACGCCCGCATCGATCGTTTCATGATCCGCCGCCGTCAGCGGCCGGCCGATCTGATCGGCGTAGCGATTGACGGGCAGGCCGCCAATCGTCGCTCCCGACCAGTGCAGCACCTCGCTGTCGCCATGCTCGCCCAGCACATGGGCATGGACGGATTTCGGCGACACGCTGAGACGGCCGGCCAGCAGTGATCGGAATCGAGCGGTGTCGAGCACCGTTCCCGAACCGATCACCCGTTCCGGCGCCAAACCGGAGATCGTCTGGGCAACATGGGTCATGATATCGACGGGATTGGTGGCGACGATCAGCAAGGCGTTCGGCGCGGCCTTGAGAACCGCGGGAATCACGTCGGCAAAGACAGCCGCATTGCGATCCAGAAGCTGGATCCGCGTCTCGCCGGGCTTCTGGCTGACACCCGCCGCCAGCACGACGATTCCGGCCCCGTCCAGATCGTCATAGCCGCCGGGATAGACATTGATCGGAGCGGCGAACGGCGTCGCATGAATAATGTCCTGAGCCTGTGCCCTGGCCATGGCTTCGTTGCGGTCGACCATGACGATGCTGTTGCCGATCCCCTGCATCACCAGCGAATAAGCGGCGGTTGCCCCGACCTGGCCGGTTCCGACGATTCCGATTTTCATCCATGACTTCCTTTTCGGTGAACGGTATGCGAATGCGCGCGATATGGGGGCAACCTGTCAGAGAAATATTAACCAATAGCCGCCAGATTGGCCGTACGCACGCTTCACCTAAGAGTATCGGGACCGATTTTCGAGATGCAGGTTCAGCAATCGCTCACCCTGATGCGTCAGGCCATCCACACACTGTTCCGGCCGCCGTCGGTGTCATCGGTTGACAGTGCCGACGAAGCCGCCGCGACCCGCGGGGCCGAGCGCGCACCCGCCGAGGCCCCTGCGCCCCAGCGAAAGGGCGCCGCCAAGCTGCCGCCCGGTGTGGTCGGTTTCATCGCCGAGCGGTTTCACATGCCGGCCAGCACTCTTGGTCTACCGCGCGGATATTTCATCGACATCAGGGTCTGAGTACCCGGCGCCGGAATTGGCACCGACCTGAATCATCAGATGGGGAACGCCGTTGGATGTCCGGCTCGGCGACTGCCCGGTCCGGTCGATGATCCCGCTGACCCGTTGACGCAGGGCGGAAAAGCTGGCGAAGGTCACGACGTCCACGGGCACATCGAAATGTAGCGTGATCCGGTGCTGTCCCGACGAAACCAGTTCGGTCAGCCCCAGAACGCGGCCACTGAACGGCTGGCCGAGATAACGGCCCGAAACCCGCTGGCCGACGAATACCGGCGCGTCCGGGACGGAATTGTTCGACCTTGCCGGGGCCGGGCTCGTTTGGGCTACAAGGGTATTCCAATCGCGCGCGCCGTGCTGGCGCGCGATCAGTTCGAGGGACTGGCTGTGGGAAAGCTCTGATCCCCTATCGCGCAGATCGGCGCGCAAGCGTTTTGCCTGGGTTTTCAGAGCATCGATCCGGAGTCGATTGTCGTTGGTCATGATGAGGCGCCTCAATCGCGTTGACGTGGCGTCCTGCAGACGGGGGCTCGCGTTACCATCCGGACGCACGCTGCAATTGCGGGCCAGAGGAATGGTCGACCGGAAATTCACCATAAGCCGAAGCTCGCGAGCGGCAGGGTTCCGGGCCCTTGTTGCCTGATAGCCCCACCGCCGCGAAACGTCAACAATTGCTTGGCTCAGCCATCGACCAGCGTCAGCGCAATGCCCCAGGGGTCGCGCAGCACAGTGCCGCCCGCGGATCGTTCCAGCGGATACCCGGCCTGCCGCGCGCGGTCCTCGATAGCGGCGCGCACCGTTGCATCAAGCACAACGATTTCGATGCCGGCCAGACCGGACATCGCCGCCGATCGCGGACCTGCGCCACTGCTGTTCCAGATATTCGCCGCCACCTGATGGTGATAGCCGCCGGCACCAAGGAAAGTCGCACCGCGATAGCGGCACGTCACGTCGAAGCCCAGCACATCGCCGTAGAACGGCTCTGCCACCGACAGATCGCCCACTTGCAGATGCATATGGCCAATGCGGCTGCCCACCGGCATGCCCGCCCACTCCGCGCCGGAACCGGCATCAATGAGACCGGGAGTATCCAGCCGCTCATTCCCCATATCGAAGCGGCCGCCGACCACCGGCCACTCCTCAACCGGGCGGTCGGAATATATCTCGATGCCATTGCCCTCGGGATCGGCCAGATAGACAGCCTCGCTGACCCGGTGGTCGGCGGCACCTTGCAGCTCAATTCCCTCGTTGGCGGCAAATTTCAGCCATCGGCCGAGATCGGCGCGATCCGGTAGTAGAAACGCCGTATGGAACAGACCTGCCGCCCGGCGATCGTCCGGCACAGCATGCGGGTCCGCGACCAGATCCAGCAGGACCGCTCCACCAATGCCGAGGCTCACCCGGTTCGGTCTCTCTTCGATCGGCGTCAGGCCGATAACATTCCGGTAGAACGCCGCCACAAGCACCAGATTGCGAACCCTGAGCTGGACATGGCCGATCCGCATCGGGGCGGCCTCCATGTCGAACATGCCGGGTGCGGCAGATTTCAGGTCAACGGGATTGGACATAGCGGGCGAACTCCTGCAGGGCAAACCGATGGCACGCCGGAACGCCGCATAAGCGGCTTCCGTCCTCCGATACTACTCAGTTGCCTGAATGAATATAATGCCGCAAAAACGAAAATTATTGTGTCGCAAAACGCTCGAATACGTCACAGCAGTGGCGACATCAGCCGAGCCATTGAATCCCGGAACCGGACAACTCGGCCGAGCGCCTGATAATGGTCGGGGTCGAACGCCCGGCACTCCTCCATATCCGCTTCGAACTGCGCTTCCAGTCCAGAGGCCAGTGCGTTGTCGTAAATTACGGCGTTCAGCTCGTAGTTGATGGTAAAACTGCGCGTGTCGATGTTGGCGGACCCTATGGAACATACCTCGGAATCGACGCTGATCGACTTGGCGTGCAGATACCCCTTTTCGTAAAGATAAACCCGCACACCGGCGGCGACGATATCGGCAAAATAGGTGTTCCCCGCCCATTCCGGCAAGGGGGTGCCCGACGCCCGCGAACTGACCATCAGCCGCACATCGACGCCGGACAGGGCGGCAAGCTTCAGCGCCTCGGCGATCGTCCCGTCGGGAATGAAGAACGGCGACTGGACGAAGACCCGCCGCTGCGCCGTACCGATCATGAAGGCGTAAAGCTGGCGGATCGCCGCCCAGCGCGAATCCGGCCCCGAGGTCAGGATCTGCACAGGCACGCCATTGGCGACAGGCGTTTCGACCGCCGGAAAGTAGGCCGGGGCGAACAGATCTTCCTGAACCGCGTTGAACCAGTCGACCATGAAGACGGCCTGCAGCATTGCGGCGGCATCGCCGGCGAGTCGGAGCTGCGAGTCACGCCAGAACGGGAAATCGGCGCCGCCGTCGAGATGCTCCTGTCCGATATTCATGCCACCGGTATAGCCGATGGCGCCATCGATCACGCTGATCTTGCGGTGATTGCGATACCCGATCGTGTGAAGCCGATAAATCGGCGAGGTCGGCGCCACATGCACCCCGCCCCGCCGAAGATCGCGAAGATAGGCATAGCTCAGATACCGGAGCGATCCGACGGCGTCGTACAGCAGTCTCACCTCGACGCCTTCGCGCGCCTTGGCGATCATTACCGACTTCAGTTCCTCGGTAAAGGCGTCGGCGCCCCAGATGAAATACTGATGGTGGATCGAATGGCGCGCCGCCTTCATGTCGGCGATCAGCCTCGGATAGAATTGCGCGGCGTCCTGCAGCACTTCGGCTTCGGTCGTTCGGACAACGGCGGAATCGGAGTTGCGGCGGACGAGCATCATCAGTTTGCGGCGGCTGACGCTTCCGCCTTCGAGCCCGGCGATCTCGGTGTCCTGACGGGCCAGAATCGGCTCCAGCAAAGGCACCGAACTTGCCTCCAGGCTCTGGCCCAGCAATTTTCCTTCGCGGCTGAAGGCTTTCTGATCGCGGCCAAAGAAAAAATAGATGATGAGTCCCAGACCGGGGGCCAACAGAAATGCCAGCATCCAGGCAAGCGTCGATTGGGGTCGCCTGTTTTCCGAGATCAGAAAAATGCTGGTAACAAGAGCATAGGTGCCGACCAGGACGGCCCATATCGTTGAAGGAGTCTCCATATCCAATCCCGAGCCCGAACGCGGTCCGGTTCCAGCACTACAGGAAAAGGGGCGGCATCCGCCAGCCCATCCGCAGAATCGCCCCAAAGAGAGGATTTCAATAGTGTCGACTGCACCCAGCCTGCATCGCTGCTCCCGGCCCGACGCCGCAATTTTCGATCTTGATGGCACGCTGTTCCACAGCGCCCCGGGAATAACCGAATGTCTGAATGCTGTTCTGGAGGCTGACGCCCGGCGGCGGCTGACGGTCGGCGAGGCGACGACCATGATCGGCAATGGCGCGCGCGTGCTGTTGTCGCGCGCGTATGAGGCAACCGGCGGACATCCGTCACCGGACGATCGCGGCGGCATGGAGGCACGCTACACGGCCCTGGCCGACCTGCTGAGTGAAGTACCGGTCGGAGCGTCGGACCTCTATCCCGGCGTGGGCCAAACGCTCGCCCGGTACAGCGAAGCCGGCATCGCCATGGCCGTGTGCACCAACAAGCCGGAAAAGGCGGCCCGGCACGCGCTGGACGGGCTGGGGATCGCAGGGTCGTTCGAAATGGTGATCGGCGGCGACAGCCTGGCGGAACGCAAACCCCACCCCATGGCGCTGACCACGATCCTGGAGCGCCTCGGGACCACCCCGGACCGGGCGGTCATGATCGGCGACAGCATCACCGATCTGGACACCGCCCGCGCGGCGGGCATGGCCTGCATTCTGGTGTCGTTCGGCTATAGCCGAACGCCGGTCACCGCGCTGGGCGCCGACCGGGTCGTGGAGAATTTCACCGACCTGACGGCATTGTTGCGCGAGTAGCGGCGCGGGCGACCCTCTTCCAATCAGCCAGCGCTGCGCAGGCGTTCCGCCAGACTGGAGACCGACTGGCGCAGCGTGCGCCCGTGGCCGAGAAGATCGCCGGACGACCTGTCCAGACTGTCGGATGCCCGGGCACTTTCAGCGGCAACATCGGATACTTCGGCGATGGCGTCAGACACGTTGCGCGCATTCTCCGCGACCTGCGCAATGGTGCGCGCGACTTCGCCGGCGGCGGCATTCTGTTGATCGACAGTTGTCGCGATGGCCGTGGAGGTCCGATCGATATCGCCGATGACGGTACCAATCGTCTGCAGTGACGATACGGTATCGGTGACCGCGCCGCGGATGGCGGCAATCTGACTGGATATGTCCGACGTGGCCTCGGCCGTCTGACGCGCGAGCGCCTTGACCTCATTCGCGACCACGGCGAAGCCGCGGCCAGCGTCGCCGGCGCGCGCTGCCTCGATCGACGCGTTCAGCGCCAGCAGATTGGTCTGCCGCGCGATATCCTGGATCAGGTTCACGACGTCGCCGATGCGTTGCGCGGCGTCGGACAAACCGGCGACCTTGGTATTGGAGTCTTCCGTCGTGGATACCGCCTGACGGGCCAGAGACGCGGCCGTCGAGATCTGGGTATTGATCTCGGCTACGGCGGCCGACATTTCCTCAGCCGCCGCGGCGGTGGAATCGATCGACTGGCTGGTCTCGGCAGCGGACCGCGCGACGGCTTCGGCGCGCTCGCGGGTCTGGCGCGATCCACCCGATACGGTGTCGGCCAGTTTCTGGACGGTTTCGGCCTCGTGCACGACCGAATCAGCAACCGAATCGATGGACGATGTGACATCGTCGGCGATATCGACGAGCCGCCGGCGATAGGTGGCGTCCGTCTCTTCGATATAGATCGAGACCGCCAGCTCGGCGTCGAGCATGACCGCCCGATCAATCGCCGAAATCAACCGTGCCAGTTCCGCCGGCTTGCGCGACTTGTGGCGCACGGCAACTTCGTGGATCCGGCCCAGCATCAGGGCATAGCCGGCCATATACCAGCGCGGTGACAGGCCGACACGCTCATGCGCTTTGCCGATCCGCCGCACCCGGTCGTAATAGGTTTCATCGAACCGTCCGGCAAAAACCGCTTTCCAGTGCTCACGCTGAGCCTTTTTCAGGCGGTCGATCTTGCCGTGCCCTTCCAGCAATGCGGCGGGTTCGGAGCACGAGAGCAGACGATCATAGAACCCCTTGAGGATTTCCTGAAGTTCCTGTTCCAGCACCGGCCAGAAGGCGCTCAGCAATGCGCAGGCGTCGCGGTCGAGACCAAGAAACGCCGTGCGCTCTTGCCAGGGTTCGGAAGCGGCTGAACGAGTCGGCGAACCGGAAGCCGAGGCCTTGACCGTCATGGTCGCGCATCTTTCTTGCTGTTGCGGGTCTGCTGAATTGAATCCAGTGGGGACTGGACGCCATGGAAAGCCCGTCGGGTGAAGAAACCCTTAATTTTCCCCCCTCAATCAGCATACTGTGGGCTGCAATCATCAGCAGCCCGACTCCCACCGGCCGCGGCCCGCAACGATGCGTCCAGCCATGGCCCGACTGTCACTCCAGATCCTTGAACTGCCGCCGCAGACGGTAGTCCTCGGACGTGACGTGGCGTTCCATGGCGGCGATCCGGCGGTCCAGCTCGCGGAACCGATGACGCAGCGATGAAAAGGTCGAGGACGGATCATTGTTGACCGACTGCCAGAAGGCCCGTTCTTCGCCCGCCGGCTGGCCCTGTCCGATCGGTGCGGGCTTCAGGACGAACGCCAGGATCAGGTAGACGATGACGGCCTGAGGCGGGAAGATGATCAGCATCAGCACCGCCAGCGCCCGCGCCTGCCAGACCGCCAGGCCGAAATAATCGGCAAATCCGGCGCAGACGCCGAACATCACGCCTTTCTGCGTGTTTCTGCGCAGTTTGACCGGATTGGGGCTTCCGCCGGACCCGCCCGTCCAGGGGCCGTCAGTATCGTTGTTTCGTGTCATTCCTTCCTCCCGCGCCAGCCCGGCGCATCCTGATCAAGAATCGTTTCCAGCGTGTTGATCCGGTCTTCCATCCTCGAAGCCGATTGCCACAGATCGACGAGCATCTTCTCGTCTTCGGTGGAAAGCGTCCGTGACGCTTTCCACCGTGTAGCGTAGTGGAGGAGCAGCCAGAGCGGCACCACCACCACGACGAAGAGAATGAGGACGGGTTGCAGCAGATCCATCATTTAGTGCCCCCGGTTGGTCGGATCATCGATCACGCCTTGTCGCCGCCAGCCGAGGCCTGCTCGTTGCCGCGCCGCGCCCGAACCTTCTGGCGCAAATCGTCCAGTTCGGATTCGACTTCGACGTCGGTGTCGAGTTTGTCCAGCTCTGCCTGCAGCGACTCCATCTGATCGTCGCCGCCCTTTGCCGGTGCGCGCCCCAGATCATAGGCGTCGACCTGGCCTTCGGCGCCATGAAGCTTGCGCTCGATCTCGTCATACCGCCCCAGCGCGTCGTCGACGCGGCTGTCATGCGTCTTCTGACGAACCTTCAGCCGATCGCCGGCGGTCCGGCGGCGCACCTGAATCGCCTGCTGACGCTTCTTGGCCTCGTCGAGTTTCTGCTGAAGCTTGCTCAGATCGTCGTCGGTCTTGGCCAGACCCTGGTCGATCTGGTCCAGTTCCTCCTTGAGCGCGTTCACCGATTCCAGCGCCCTGTTCTTGGCGATCAGTGCTGCCTTGGCCAGATCCTCACGTCCCTTTTCAACGGCCAGTTCCGCCTTGCGCCGCCAATCGGCAACGATGGCTTCCATCTGGCGGATACGCCGATCCAGTTCGCCGCGCTCGGCCAGCGCCTTGGCAGCCGACGACCGCACCTCGACGAGCGTGTCCTCCATCTCCTGGATGATGAGGCGGACGATCTTTTCCGGATTTTCGGCGCGTTCGAGCATCGAGGAAATGTTCGAATTCACGATATCGGACAAGCGGGAAAAGATACCCATTTGTTGACCCCTTGGGTTGCTGTGGTCGATCCGTCCATTGACGGCTCGTTCGTGTCTATCTTTGCACGGCGCGTGCCAACTCCGGCGAATTCCATTAATCAGTTGATAACGTTCATGAAAAATTTCCGAGGGCGAAGCGGCATGCCTGACAACTCTTCCTATTATGGTTGGTTATCCCATATAGTGGTGAAATTCACCATTTTGCCGAGGCGCCCATGTCCCCATCGCCGGTCTCGCCCGATCCCGGCAGCAATGCCATGATTGGCGAATCCCCCGCCTTTCTCGAAATGCTCGACCTGGTCTCGCGGCTGGCGCCGGTGGATCGCCCGGTGCTGATCCTGGGGGAGCGTGGGAGCGGCAAGGAACTGGTCGCCGAACGGCTCCATTACCTTTCAGGCCGCTGGGACGGCCCCTTTACCCGGACCAACTGCGCGGCTTTGGCCGAGGGCGTTCTGGACAGTGAGTTGTTCGGACACGAGGCCGGCGCATTCACCGGCGCGGTTCGGCGGCATGCCGGCCGTTTCGAGCGGTCGTCCGGCGGTACGCTGTTCCTGGACGAGATCGCCTCCGCCCCGATCAGCGTTCAGGAGAAACTTCTGCGCGCCGTCGAATACGGCGAAATCGAGCGGGTCGGCGGCACCGGCACGCTGACGGTCGATGTGCGCGTCGTGGCCGCCGCCAATACCGATCTGCGGGCAGAAGCACAGTCAGGGCGGTTTCGGGCAGACCTTCTCGACCGACTGGCCTTCGATGTCGTTCGCGTCCCCCCGCTGCGCGCCCGGCGCCCGGACATACCGGCTCTGGTGGATCATTTTGGCCGTGCCATGGCGGCGGATTTGAGATGGTCCCATTTCCCGGGCTTTGCCGAAGAGGCCATTGCCGCCTTCAGTGCGCACGACTGGCCCGGCAATATCCGGGAACTTCGCGGTGCAGTGGAGCGCTCCATGGTGCGCGCCGGTACGAATGGCAGGCCGATCACGGCGGTCGTGCTGGATCCTTTTGGACCGGTCACGCCGACACCACCTGTCCCGGCCGATGCGGCCGGATCGGTGTCATCGCCCGACGCCCCGCACGTCACGCCGCTTGACCGACTCTCGGCGGCGGTCCGATCCGCAGGGGAGACACCATTCGACTTCCATAAGGTCATTGGCCATGTCGAGGGTCTTTTGCTGGATGCCGCCATTCAGCAAAGCGCCAACAACCTGAAGGATGCATCGTATTATATGAATCTCTCCTATGACCAACTGCGCACGATCATGAAGAGGCATGGACGACGGGCCCGTCCACGTCGCAATCAAGTTTAGCTTACATTTCGAACAATCTGTTTTTTCAGAGTTTTTTAAGAAGCTGGCCATAGAGTTGGCGTCTGATGAACGGGATTACCGGACAACGATCCCGGATATCCGGCAAGGAAACGGCTGGTGAGCGAAATCATAACCTTCCTGATGCAAACGCCCGCGGTCCTCGGCCTGATCGTATCGGCGCTTATCCTGGCCGTCGTCGGCGGCGCCATGACCGCGGTGCTGAATCGCAGACGCGGCCAATCCACCGCCGTTGCGCCCCCTGTTGATGTCCTGGGTGGCCCTGTCCGGCGTCTGCTGCGCCGAATACGGGTTGGTCAGCGGCGAATCACCGAAACGGGCAGCTTCGATCCCGACCGGGCGGACGCCAACGCCGTGTTCAGGAACATTGCCATCTGGGGTGATGAATCGCAGCCCATGGATCTGCGGCACCGCGCACTGCACGAGGCCCGCAGCCGGCTGAACCGTCTGGCTGACACCATTCTGGCGGCGCACGCTGCCGAGAGCGCGGCAGCAAGCCTTATGGCTGCCGATACCCCGAAGGCAAGCCGGCGGACGGAGATCCTGCTGGTCGATGACGAAGCCACGCTGCGCGACCTGACCGCCTTGTCCCTTCGCGAAATGGGCTTCATCGTTCATCGGGCCGACAACGCCGAAGAAGCAATGGCCATAATCGCGGGCCGGTCCGGCAACATCGACCTCGTGCTGTCGGATGTCGTGATGCCCGGCGCTTCCGGACCTGAACTCGCCGGCGAAATCGCACGGACCCACCCGGAAATCCCGGTCATGTTCATGTCCGGCTACGAGCAGCGCCGGCTCGCCAAGGAACGCATGATCCCGCCGGCAATGCTGTGCCTGTCGAAGCCGTTCACGCTGGAAGAACTTCTCGCCGCCATCCGCGATGTTCTGGCGTCCCGCCGCCACCACATCGTCAAGACCTGAGACGTTCCTCCCGCCATCGATCGTGCCTCGTTACACAATGGCGCTCTCGCACTTTGCGAGCAATGCGCCTATGCTGCGGCGGTGGGCCGGGTCACTATCCCAATGCACCCGGTGGAAGAAACAGCCCAGATCAAAGGAGGCTCGCAATGTCCCAGGACGTTTCCCGCAGTACCCGACTCAAAAGCGGAGTCGCCAGCGCGGTTCTGACCGGCGCCATCGTCGTCGGCGCCATGTCTGCCGCACCGGCGGCCGCACAAGAGAGTGTCGGGCTCGGGGCGCTCTTCCCGATGACCGGCGATCTTTCGGCCTATGGCCAGGGCGTCCAGAACGGCGCCATGCTCGCGATTGCCGAGATCAACGAACAAGGCGGCCTACTGGACGGCCGTGAGCTCAGCCTCACCGTTGCCGATACCCAGGCCGTCGCGCAGGTCGGCGTCGACGCCGCCCAGAATCTGATCCAGGTCGAAGGCGTGACCGGACTAATCGGCGCGCTGTCCAGCGGCGTCACCATCCCCGTCGCCCGTTCGGTAGCCAGTTCCGAAGGCGTACCGATGATCTCGCCGGCATCGACCTCGCCAGTGCTCACGACGCTCGAGGACAATGGCTATCTGTTCCGCACGACGCCATCCGACGCTCTTCAGGGGGTCGTGCTGGCCGATCTGGTGCAAGAGCAGGGCCAGGACAATATCGGCATTCTATACATCAACAACGACTATGGCGAAGGCCTCGCCGAGGCGTTCGCCGATGCCTTCGAAGCCGAGGGCGGCACGGTCACCCAGTCTTCGGCCTACGAGCCCGGCCAGGCATCCTATCGCGGCGAGATCGCCAGCCTGGCCAACGAAGGCGCGGAATCGATGCTGTTGATCGGCTATCCCGAGAACGGCGTCACGATTCTGCGCCAGGCACTTGAGGAAGCCTATTTCGACAGCTTCATTTTCACCGATGGCATGAAGTCCACCGAAGTGGTTGAAGCCATCGGCGGCGACTTCCTGGACGGTTCCTATGGCACGGCCCCGGTGGCGCTGGCCGACAGCGAATCGTCGGTCATATTCCGCGAAGCCTATGAGGCCGAGTACGGCGAATTGCCGCCGCAGCCCTTCATCGACGCCAGCTATGACGCCGTTTACCTGATGGCCCTGGCGATCCAGCATGCAGGCTCGACCGACGGTGAGGCCATTCGCGATGCCCTGCCGGAAGTCGCCAACGCTCCGGGCGAAACCATTCTTCCCGGCGAATGGGAGAAGGCGCTTGAGCTGCTGGCCGCTGGCGAAGACATCAACTACGAAGGCGCTGGCGGACCGCAGAACTTCGATGACGCTGGCGACGTTCCCGGCAGCTACGCCTTCTGGCAGATCCAGAGCGGCGAAATCGTCGATGTCGAGGTCATTACCCCGGACCTGAACTGACCCCGGACCTGAATTGACAGTGTGACGAAACGTCCTGATACGGGTGCACCGGATTGACGGACCTTATCACGACTTCGCCCCGTCGGCCTCGGCCGGCGGGGCGTTTCCTTGTCTGATCCAGCGTCTGATCCAGCGAAATCCGGCGGCGGACTATTGGCTGGACGAACCACGCTCGCGGCGGATTTCAGCGATTTCGCCCAATATGCCTTCCGGGCGCAGGCGCAGGATGGCGATCAGCAGCACGCCGACCAGAAGCGTGCGCAATGAACTCGCCTGTGTCGACATGTCGGACGGCAGCAACCCCGTCAATAGCGGCGTCAGCGACCACACCGCCCAGATGACGAACGCGCCAACGATGGCGCCGCGGTTCGAGCCGCTGCCCCCGGCAATCAGCATCACCCAGACCAGAAATGTTGTGAACATCGGGTCCAGAGCTTCGGGACTGATGAAGCCGACGAAATGCGCATAGATGCCGCCGCCAAGCCCCATGAACATCGATCCGATGACAAAGGCTTCGATCCGGAATCGGTTGATGTTCTTGCCGGCGGCCTGCACGGCGGGTTCGCTTTCGCGGATGCCGCGCAAAACACGCCCCCACGGTCCTTTGCGCAACCGCTCGGCCAGAAAGTAGACGCCAGCCACGACCAGCACAACGAATGCCATTGAAAAGATGTTGTAGTAGGGCAGTATGCTCTGCAGCGGTCGATCAACATTCATGCCGCGCACGCCATAGGTCAGCCAGGCTTCGTTTGTGAAGAACAGCCGAATGATCTCGGCAATGCCGATGGTTGCAATGGCCAGATAATCGGTGCGCAGGTTGACCGTGATCAGCGCGATCACCAGCGCGACGAGGCCCGCCATAACGACGCCGCCCAGCAGGGCGATCGGAAACCAGATCCCGAATCCGCCGAGATGATTGGGCGAGTCCGGCCCGCTCAGGATTGCGGCCGTGTAGGCGCCGACGGCGAAGAACCCGGCCACGCCGATGTTCAGTTGCCCGGTAAGGCCCCACTGGATGTTGAGGCCCAGCGCCAGCACCGAATAGATTCCCGCCATCGAAATAGCGAAAATGAGATAATTCAGAAGGCCCGGTATCTCGATCACGACGTCTTGCCTCCGAACAGACCCTGGGGACGAACGATCAGCATGGCCACCAGAATGGCAAAGGACACCGCCGGCTTATATGCGGAGTCGATGAACATGGTGGAGACCTCCTGGCTGATGCCGATCACCAGCCCCCCGGCGATCGCGCCATAGGGCTTGCCGATGCCACCGAGGATCGCCGCGGCGAAAATCGGCAGCAGCATTCGCCAGCCCATGATCGGATGCGCGCGCGTGTCGATCGCCATAAGGATACCGGCCGCAACGGCCAGGGCGGCGGCGATCACCCACATCCACCGGATCGTACGCTCGGTATCGATGCCGGTAATCCGTGCCAGATCCATATTGTCACTGAGCGCCCGCATCGCCTTGCCTGTACGCGTGTACTGCAGGAACGCGTGCATTGCCGCCACCAGTACGGCCGCCACGAGGAACAGGTTGATCTGCTGCCACCGGAGCCTGATGCCGAACTCATCCAGCATATACGGGATAAGCGGCCGGATACCCGTCTGATAGACCTGAACGCTGGGGCCCCAAATGATCTCGATCAGGCTGCGCAGGATCAGCGCGACGCCGACTGACGCAATCAGCAACAGGATCGGCGGCATTCGCCTGAGCGGTTTGTAGACGACCTGGTCGATCCCCAGCGCAACGACGGCGCCGACAGCCATCGCGATGGGAAACGCAAGCCACAGCGGCATTGTCATGTCGACCACCAGCACCAGGCCGATATACGCGCCGACCGTCATCAGATCGCCATGGGCGAAATGGGCAAACCGCAGGATGCCGAAGATCAGCGATACCCCGATCGCCCCGAGGGCGATGATGCTGCCCAGAATAACGCCATAGACGACTAGCTGAATGAACTCGATCACCGTGCGCTCCTCACCCACCCAGAAACAGTTCGGCGACTTCCTTGTTGGCCAGCAGATTGGGGCCGGTGTCGGAGATCTTGTTCTGTCCGACCGTCAGCACATAGCCCCTGTCGGCGATGGCCAATGCCTGCCTGGCATTCTGTTCGACCATCAGAATGCTGATGCCCATCGCGTTGATCGCCCGAACCCGATCGAAGATCATGTCGATGAATTTCGGCGACAGCCCCGCCGTCGGCTCGTCGAGCAACAGCAGTTTCGGATCGAGCATCAGAGCGCGGGCGATCGCCACCATCTGCCGCTGCCCGCCGGAAAGCTGACCCGCCAACTGGCCCGGCCGCTCCTTGAGCAGCGGAAACAGCTCGTAGGCCCGGTCGAGTTGGGCGGAATAGTCGCCCTTCAGCGTATAGGCCCCCATGTCGAGATTTTCGCGGATCGTCATCGACGGGAAGACGTTCTTCTCTTGCGGCACAAACCCCATGCCGAGAGGCACCAGCTGATCGGGCCGTTTGCGCGTGATATCGGTGCCGTCGAACGTGATCGATCCTTCCCGCACCGTCAGCAGGCCGAACACCGCCTTCATCGCCGTCGACTTGCCGGCGCCGTTCGGTCCGATCAGGACGACGATGTTCCCGGCATCGACGCCCAGCGACACACCGTGCAGGATGTCGGCATCGCCATAGCCGCCGCGCACATTCATCATGGTCAGCAGGCTCATTGGATCATCCCCCCTCTGGCCCGACCGCTGCCGCGCCGGTATCTCCGGCCCCGGCATCTCCGGCCTCGGCTCGGGCGCCGCCGCCACCGAGATAGGCTTCGCGGACCTGTTCGTTGCGCCGGATATCCTCCATCCGACCGCGCGCGATCACCCGGCCCTCGGCCATGACGATAACCGGATCGCACAGCCGCGAGATGAGATCCATGTCGTGTTCGATGATGCAGAAGGTATAGCCGCGTTCACGGTTCAGCCGTTCGATGTCATCGGCGATCTGGGCCAGCAGGGTCCGATTGACTCCGGCGCCCGGCTCGTCCAGCAGGACGACTTTCGCCTCGGTCATCATGGTGCGGCCCAGTTCCAGCAGCTTCTTCTGGCCGCCGGAAAGATTGCCGGCCAGTTCGTCGGCGACATGCGTCAGGCGCAGGAACTCCAGAACATCGTCCGCCTGCGCGCGCACTCGGCGATCTTCCTCGCGCACGGCCCCCCACCGGAACCAGGTGGCCGCGACGCTTTCGCCCAGTTGGCCCGACGGCACGAGCATCAGGTTTTCGCGGACCGTCATCCGGGAGAATTCGTTCGGGATCTGAAAGGTGCGCACAAGGCCGAGATGGAACAGCTGATGGGGCGGCACGCCGGTAATGTCATGACCGTCAAGCAGGATGCGGCCGCTATCGGGTTTCAGGAACCCGGCGATGATGTTGAACAGCGTGCTTTTCCCGGCGCCATTCGGCCCGATCAGCCCGGTAATGCTGCCGGCCGGGACCTCCAGACTGCAATCGTCTACCGCCTGCAGGCCGCCAAAGGCCTTGCGGACGTTCTCCACCCTGATCATGGCGCCCCCGCAGTCCACACGCTTTCGTCGTCATCCCTCGTCGCTATCCCGGCCGACGGCCCGCGACGAAGTGGTGCGGACAGATACCAAGCCGTCAGGCGTCACTCAACCGAAATGACTCCCCGGACCGCTCAGCGGCGATTCAATCGCCCCCGGTTCAATTGTCCCGGGCCGCGAAGAAATGCTCGATCACCATCTGGCCCAGCAAGCGCACCGCCCAGGACCGGTCGCCGCTGTCGATGTGGTTGGGCGGGCCATAGGGCGTGTTGTTGGCGTCGATGATGAAGATCCGCCCGTCGTGACGGTCGCGCAGCACGTCGATCTCACCGTAGTCCAGTTCGATCTCGCACGAAAATGCCTTGATGATCTCCACTTCTTCATAGGAGAACACCTCGTATTTCGAGACGGCGCGGGCATAGGCGTTCTTGTTCTGGAAGCGGCTCTTGATCGGCCGGTATTTCAGATAGACGAACGGTACATCACCGAAGATTACCGGGGTGCGCATATCACAGACATAGTCGTCGCCCGCCCTGGTGGAATACACGTTGTCGATCAGCCGCTCGTAGACCTGATCGGGCTCGACCGACGTCACCGGGCATTGCACGGTCTTGCCGTCATGGGCGGCGTTGCGGATCGATTTCGATGCCGCGATGCCGTCATAGGTCAGGGGATCGACGGCGAGCGGATAGCCGGCGACGGTCTCGAAACATTTCTCGACGTTCGTCTTGTCGCAGTCAAAGCCGGTATCGTTGATGATATGGGTGCCGGGCGGCAAGAGCGCTTTCCATTCATCGGGCACGATGTACCGTGACCTCGGCGACCATTTTATGAAGGCCCGCCGCCCGCTTTTCGGCAGCGATGCCAGATGGTCACCATCGCGAATCTCTTCGACTTCGATCCTGAAATGCTGCGCGATCTTGCCGAGCACCGCCCATCTGAGATGCGTGGCGTCGCCGAAGACATACAAGGTGTAGTCGCCCTTGTTCGAGCGCAGGCATTCCTTGACGATCGGGTTGAAGATATCGTGCATGTCGGTTTCCTTCCTGGCCGCTCAGCCGTGACGCTATCCCGTGTATATCGCGTCGGAAGGCGTGATGCACCTATAACGTGTTTTATACTGATTTTAGTATCGCATTCTGGCGCGTAACGAGTGTCCTTGACACACTTGAAACCGAGGCGCAAGCGTCGGCACGTATCGCACGATACACGTCCGTTTTCCTGCAGCCGCCTTCCAATCGGTGCCTAACGCGATGCCGCTCGATTCGCCTTTCGTCCTGCTCGATGACAATCATTCCGACGTACCGTGCTCGGCACTGTTCACCGGCCTGGAGCGCGTGGTTCGGCTCGATGCGGCCGACGCGACCCCGGATGCCGTGTACAAGGCGCTGCAGGAGATCGACGGCGGCGTTGCAAAGGGGCTGTTCGCCGCCGGGGCGCTGGCATACGAACTTGCGCCGCATATCGACCCGGCGCTGATCGCGCGCGCCTCGCCACCATCCGGCGTGCCGCTGATCGCGATGGGGCTGTTCCGCGAACGCCGGCCCGTGAACGAGGGTGAGGTGGACGCCTTCCTGGAGGAGCGGGGCGGCACGACCAATCCCGAAACAGCCCCGATCGGCCGGATCGACCTCGACGTCACGCGCGATGACTATATTCGGGCCGTGGAAAAGCTGCGCGCCCACATCGCTGCCGGAGATACGTATCAGGTAAACCATACCTTCAGGGCGTCGTTCCCGGTTCCGGGCGATCCGATCGCCCTGTTCCGTCGGTTGCGAACGACGCAGCCGGTTGCTTACGGCGCCTATGTCCGGCTGCCGGGACTGGACGTGCTTTCGAGATCGCCGGAACTGTTCTTCAAGAAATCCGGTGACCGGATATCGGTCAAACCGATGAAGGGCACGGCCCCGCGCGGGCACACACCGGAGGCCGACCGCGATATCGCCGACACCCTCAGGGCCGATCCCAAGAGCCGGGCGGAAAACGTCATGATCGTCGACCTGATGCGCAACGATCTCGGCCGCATCGCCGAACCCGGTTCGGTGCGCGTGGACTCACTGTTCGACATCGAAGCCTATCGGTCGGTGAACCAGATGACGTCGAGCGTGAGCGCCAAGGTGCCGCGCACCATCGGCTTCACCGATATTCTCGCAGCGCTGTTTCCCTGCGGATCGGTCACCGGCGCGCCCAAGGTCCGCACCATGGAGATCATCCGGGAACTGGAAACCAGCCCGCGCGGGTTTTATACCGGCGCGATCGGCCATATTGGCCCGGATGGCGACATGGCGTTCAACGTGCCGATACGCACGATCACGATCACCGCGCCGCAGGGGCGGGAAATGGCCGATACGCCCCGCATCGGCTATCTCGGTCTCGGCAGCGGCATCGTTCACGACAGCGATCCGGCGGCTGAGTTTGACGAGTGCCTGCTCAAGGGCCGGTATCTGTTTGCTCTGTCCGAAACCGGGGTGCGGGACTCGAAGAGTGAGCCATTGCCGTGATCGTCCTGATCGATAATTATGACAGCTTCACCTTCAACCTGGCTCAGTACCTGCGCAGCCTGGGCGCAGAACTGGCGGTAATCCGCAATGATGCCGCGACGGTTTCGGCCGTCCTTGCGCGCCGGCCCAAAGGCATCATCATCTCGCCGGGGCCCGGCACCCCGGACGATGGCGGCATGTCGCTGGACCTGATCGCCACCGCAGCACCTTTACCGGCCCCGATACCGATCCTGGGCGTGTGTCTTGGCCATCAGGTGATCGCACAACATTTCGGCGGCCGGATCGTTCGCGCGCCCACCGTGATGCACGGCAAGACCTCCCCCATTCACCACGCGGGCACCGGCGTGTTCGCCACCCTTCCGAATCCGTTCACGGCGACGCGCTATCATTCTCTGACCGTGGCACCGGAAAGCATGCCCGATTGTCTGGAGGTTACTGCCTGGACCCCGGAGGAAACTGACGAGGCCGGGACCACGGCGCCGACGATCATGGGACTACGGCACCGGACGCTCCCCTTCGAGGGGGTGCAATTCCACCCCGAGGCCATTCTGACCGAACACGGGCACGCCCTGCTTGGCAATTTTCTGGCGCGGACCCGCTAGCCTTGGCGTTCGCCCCCCTCACCGGCCCGTGAAGCGGGGTTTGCGCTTTTCGGCGAATGCCTGCACGCCCTCGCGGAAATCATCCGTGCGCGTCGTTTCGACAAAGGCCCGGGCCTCGTGAATCAGCCGCGTGGCCAGCGGTTCGTCCGTCGCGCCGTCCAGCAGCGCCTTGGTCCGCCCGACAGCAGCGGTCGGCAGATCGGCCAACTGGCGCGCCAGCTGGCCGGAGGCATCCTCGACGCTGTCGGCCGGGACGACCCGGTTGACCAGCCCCAGATCACGCGCCGTGTACGCGTCGACGCCATCGATCAGCGTCAGCAATTCGAACGCCGCCTGCCTGCCGATGGCCATGGGCAGGTGGCGGGTAATGCCGCCATCGGGCGTCGCGCCAATGCGGGCATAGGCCGGGGCGAAGCGGGCATCGTCCGAGGCGACGACCATGTCGCAAGCGAGCGCCAGCGAAACACCGAATCCGGCAGCGGGACCCTCGACCACGGCCAGCACCGGTTTGGGCATCCGCCGCAGCGTCAGGACGATCGCGTTGACCTGCTCCAGCAGATCGGTAAAGGCTGCTTCATTACTATCGCCCGCCTCTCCGGAACCCGCCTCGCCGCCCGGCGCCAGTGCTGAATCACTCTCGGCGTGACCGAAAGCGTCCGTTGTCAGGAAGCGTGCGAACTGGCCGATATCGCCGCCAGCCATGAAGGCACGTCCCGCCCCCTTGATGATGACCGCGCGGATTGTCTCGTCCGTCTCCACTTCGACGGCCAGCGCGTGCAGTCGGCTGACCATCGCGGCATTCAGGGCGTTCAGGACTTCCGGCCTGTTCAGCGTGATCGTCGCGATACCGTCCGCCGTCGTCAGGATGGCTGGCGCGGCATGTGCGGTGGAACCGCTTTCCACTCGCGTTCTCCCCTTCGGTCTCGGTTGTGCGCCGGGCTCCTGTGATGAGAAATTCGCCGACGCTCAGGTTGTCAGGGTGGACACTGTTGCGCCATGATGCAACCGGCATGGCCCACAAAGGCCGGCATCGCCAACTCAATGAAGGGCAGCGCATGTTGAACCCCACCGCGTTCGAGGGCACGGTCGTCTATGTGGCGGGCGGCACCAGCGGCATCAATCTCGGCATCGCACGCGGGTTTGCGGCGCATGGCGCAAACGTGGTTGTCTCGTCGCGGTCGTCGGACAAGGTCTCGGCGGCGGTCGAGACGTTGCTGGCCGACGGCGCCCGGGCCGCAGACGGATTTGCCTCCGACGTGCGGGACTACGACGCCACGGCGGCCGGCATCGACGCCGCTGCAGCACGGCACGGCCGATTCGATGTGGTCATCTCCGGCGCCGCCGGCAACTTCCCGGCAACGGCGGCCGGCATGTCGGCCAACGGATTCAAGGCCGTCGTGGATATCGACCTTCTGGGCACCTATAACGTCTTCCGCGCCTGTCACCGGCATATGACGCGGCCCGGCGGCAGCATGATCGCGGTATCCGCACCGCAATCGACGCTGCCGATGCCGATGCAGGCCCATGTCTGCGCCGCCAAAGCGGGCGTCGACATGCTCGTCAGGACGCTCGCGATCGAATGGGCGCCGGAAGGACTGCGCGTCAACGCGATCGTGCCCGGTCCGATCGACGAGACCGAGGGCATGAACCGACTTGCGCCCGGCGCGAAGGCCCGCGCGGTCGTCGAAGCGTCGGTGCCCATGGGCCGCTATGGCACCGTCGCCGATATCGCTAACGGCGCGCTGCTGCTGAGCTCGCCGCTGGCGGGCTATATCAACGGCGCCATCCTGCCGGTGGATGGCGGCTGGTCGCTGGGCGGCGCGGCGGCTGCCATGACCACCCTCGCCCGCGCGGCCGGCCCCAAGCCCGGCGGCGAATAACCGCCGCGCCCCGCATTCGCGGGGCTGGAACCACGGGAAACGATCTGGTATTCAATAGGCGGTTCGTCCTCGTAGCTCAGTAGGATAGAGCACCAGATTCCTAATCTGGGGGCCGCAGGTTCGAATCCTGCCGGGGACACCAAATTTATGCAGTGATATCAACGACTTGGCCGCCATCGTGCGGCTTTCTCCCTGCTCTGACCCATGGCACATGACGGCGCAGGCCCGCCGTTATCTCCACCGCCGCCCAGGCCTGCCTGAACGGCCCCCGGTCGGACAGGCCAACGTAGTTTGAGCATTTCCGGCAGATATTTTTCTGCCCGATACAAAATACTCTAAATATCCTTCATTATTTATTGCGTTGGCATCAGGAAAATCTCGTTCACTGCGCAGCGTGGGTCGGCCTCAAGGGCAAACAGCGCGGCTCGGGCCACGTCCTCAGGCTGCAACTTGTCTGGCTTGGGCTGGTCAAAGAATGGCGTGTCGACCATCCCGGGCGCGATGACCGTGCATCGCCCCCCGAAAGACTTCATCTCCTCGGAAAGGTTGCCGCCGTAGCCGTGCACAAACCATTTTGTCGCTCCGTAAACCGATCCGGAGATATGCCGCCGTCCGGCAGCCGATCCCGTCAGCAGGAGATGCCCGGCCCGCGCTTTCAGGTGCGGCATCGCTGTCGTGACAGTCCAAAGGACACCCAGGATGTTGACACCGATCATTCGCTCCCATTCTTCCGGGTCCCCTGCATCGGTGCCAGCGGCCGAGAGCCCCATCCCGGCATTGGCGAACGCCGCGTCCAGTCCGCCGGTCTTGCCAACGAATATCGCCATCGCGGCCTTCTGGTTTTCCAGGTCTGTCACGTCCCCCGGCAAAGCGATTGCATTTTCGCCGAGCTCGTTGACGAGAGCGTCCAGCTTGTCCTCGGATCGCGCGAACAGCCCGACATGCCAACCCTGGGCAACAGCCAACCGCGCCGTTGCAGCCCCGATCCCGCTCGACGCGCCTGTAATGAAAAGTGCCTTCGTTTTCATCTCGTATCCCTTCGTGTCAATGCCAGCAGACTGAACAACGGCTTCGCGCCGGTTCAGTTGCTTCATTTTCGACATAACCAACGGGAAACAATGCGCTCCTGCCATTGTTGAAAACTGGCCTGTAGGCCAGAGCGGGCAGCTTTGCGGATGATACCGAAGCCCATTCCCATTCAACCCATCTCTGGAACCGGCGTCACCAGCGGCTTGCCGTCGAAATGGTTCCGCAGGTTCTCCAGGACGAGGTCGCGCATGGCGTGGCGCGTCTCCGATGTGGCGCTGCCGATATGCGGTGTCAGCACGACATTGGGCAGGCGCTTGAGTGCATCCGGCACCCGCGGTTCATCGCGGAAGACGTCCAGGGCGGCCGAGCCGAGTTCGCCGCTTTTTAGCGTCTCGATCAGCGCCTGTTCGTCGACGACGGAACCGCGCGCGATGTTGACCAACGTGCCCTCAGGGCCGAGCGCCCTCAGGACAGAGCGATCGATCATCCCTTCGGTCGTCCGGCCGCCCGGCGTGGAAACGACGAGAATGTCGCTGGCCGATGCCAGTTCGACGAGGTTTTCGACATAGGGATACGCGCTGTCGGTCAGACGCGTGCGCTTGTGGTAAGCAATGGTGCAATTGAACGCTTCAAGGCGCCGGGCGATGGCGAGACCGATCCGGCCCAGACCGACGAGCCCCACCTTCTTGCCCTGGACGCGCCCGGCGAGCGGCATGGGGCCCTCGCGCTCCCACCGTCCGTCGCGGATGTAGCGATCAGCCTGCACCATGTTCCGGCGCACAGTGATCATCAACCCGACGGCCAGATCGGCAACATCCTCGGTCAGTACGCCCGGCGTATTGGTGACCGCTATTCCGCGTTCGAGCGCGGCCTCGACATCGATGCCGTCATAGCCGACACCGAAACAGCCGATGATCTCCAGCTCCGGCAACTCGGCCTGGAACGCCCGTGTCACTCTGGATTCGCCGGTGGCGAGCACGCCTCGGAACGGGCCGCCCGCCGCCGCTTGGCAGGCATCGAGATCGCCGTGATCCCAGTGGGCCACGGGATTGGCGAATTCCGACACCAGATCGATGATGCCGGGCATCTTCGGGCCCAGTACCAGGACGTTCGGTTTCACGTGCTTTCTCCTGTCGAATCGTGCCTCGGTGCGCCTTCGGGCCGATCGCACTGCCATCGCCGGAGAGGCTATCACGCCACCTCCACGGATTCATTGCATGAATTGCATACAGGAGTCAGGCCGCAATGACATCATTGCCGCCGACGATCCGCGACCGTCGTACAGCCCTGCCAAATCGTTTCCGGACTCGCCACAGCCGCGCGGACTGTCGGCAGCAACTGAAACATGGAGATGGCGGAACGCCGCCGGACAAGCTCGATCAGTTCGGCCGCAGAGAACATTTCATCGACCATAACGACGAAATGGATCTGGCGCCGTTCGATTCTCAGCACCAATATGCGGTTGACGCACTGGCGCAGCGTACGAGCAAGAATGGCGGAAATATCCGCGCTGATATCGTCCGCGAACTCGATACCAGGCGCTTCGAGACGAAGGGTGCCGCGGCGGCATGTTTCGACAGGCGCAAGGCCGATTTGCTCGCGTAATTTTCCTTTTTTCATTTGCATCGCCGCTCTGCCCGTGACCATTGGCCATTCCCGACACATCATCGCATACATATTAATAAAATGCCGTGGATATTTCGTCGGTCGCGATGGGCATTCGAGCGGGGCATCACGCCATTGGGCATCCCTGGAGACCAATCGGATCAACGGGGTTGCACCCCATTTCGGCAAGCATATACCTCAATTGACAGAATCATTTGCTAATACAAAACGAAACGTGGAGGAACATGAGTCCGAATTCGCTGATCGAATGCCCATTAAGTTAGTTGACAGCGCCTAATTTGTATAGTCGGTGGCCGACTCGCTTCTGAAGGTTGCAGACTGAACCGATGTGCCGCTACAATGAAGAAAATCTACTGCAGGCCTTTTCGCCCCGTTACATTTCACAGAGCGGGAAAATGGGGTGTGAATGATTCCGAAAATCCGCACCACACGTCAATAAGGCGATGATGCTGTCAATAGATGCCCACAAACGGAGGACGGCTGTGTGACGGCCGACTGCATGACGGGAAGACGACTGAGGGGACGCGGTATGACGGTATTGATAGTAGGCGGCGACGAATTGGCGCGTGCCGGCTGCGCAAGTTTGATCGGCGATGTATTTGACGTCGTCAAGATTGATCTCTGCGACGACTATAACCCGCTTGTCGAAAGCCTGGAACGCGACCTTCCCGGCTGGGTCGTCGTGCTGGGGTGGTCGATTGATCTCGGTCGTGTCGTGGACATCTGCCGCAGTGCCAGCGATCCCGCTTCGGGGCGCGCTCCGGGGATGGTGCTCGTTCATACTGCGGAGACCTTGATGGCGGAACCGGGCAGAATCAGGGAAGGACTCGACCTGGGGTTCAATGGCGTTCTTTCGGCGGATTCCAATCTGTCGATCCTTAGCGCGATTCTCAAAGATGCCCCCAACGAGGTCGTCTACATTTCGCGCGATATCGTCGACCTCGCCATTTCGCAGACGCCCCCAAAAATCGCAATCGACACCTCAGCGACCGGCGTCGTCGCCGAGAACGCCGACCTGCTGGACTGCATTGCGAAGGGGCGGTCGAACAAGGAAATCGCGCGTGATTTCGGCGTGTCGGAGGATCGCATAAAGGCCAGAGTCAGGCAGATCATGCGGCTGCTGGGCGTCAACAAGCGCACGCAACTGGCCGCCGCCTACCTTCAGAAAGCGGGCGGCTTGGCATCAGGCGCAGAGCCGAGTAATGGCCGCGCCGATCCCGGTGCTGCGAATGACCGGCTGTCTGCCTAGAGCCAAAGGCGGACACGACAGCATGGGCACCGACACCCCGCGGACGTTGACGGGCACTTGCGCTGCGGATACCTGCGCGCCATACTTCGTACCGCGCAAATGGATGATGCGAAGTTGAGGACCGACCGATGAAAATGACGACGACACATCCGTCTTTCGCCCGTGTCGCAATTGCTTCATCGGTTCACCATGCCTTCGTTCGCTTCACCGTCGATCGTCTCCCTGCACGACGTTTCCTGCACGACGCCTGACGGCACCCCCCTATTCGGCCCCTTATCGGTTGCCTTCGGCACCGAGAAAACCGGCTTGGTCGGCCGCAACGGCATTGGCAAGTCGACATTGCTACGGATCATTGCGGGCATTCAGGCGCCATCATCGGGACACCGGGACGTTCCCGGGGAGACCGCGGGCATCGTGCCACTGCTGGCCCAGGATCTCGGTGCACAGCCCTGGCGCAGCGTTGCCGATGCGTTTGGCGCCAGCGACGCTCTGGCCCGGATTGACAGGCTGCTGGCCGGAACCGGCACGCCCGATGACGCCGACAGGGCCGATTGGACGCTGGAGGATCGAATCGCGGAATGCCTGCGGGTCGTCGGGCTGCACGAACTGGACCCGCGTGCCGCTGTCGACGTTCTCAGCGGCGGCCAGCGCACCAGACTGGCCGTGGCCGCCGCGATCTGGGACAGTCCGCCGCTCGTCCTTTTCGACGAACCTACCAACAATCTCGACGCCGACGGCCGCTCCGCCCTGATCGACGTACTGAACGCGCTGCCCGGCGGCTGTGTCGTTGTCAGCCATGACCGAACGCTGCTTGGTCACATGGACCGGATCGTGGAGATGTCAGACCTGGGTGCCTGTGCCTATGGCGGCAACTGGGATCTGTATGCCGCTACAAAGGAACGCGAGCGCGCGGCGGCCGCCCATGATCTGGCCGAGGCGGAAAAACATCTCGACGCGATCAAGCGGCGAAACCGCGACGCCCAGGAAAGAAAGGCGCGCCGCGATGCCGGCGGCCGACGCAGCCGCCTGCGCAACGATATGCCGAAGATTGCGATGAACGCCCGACGCGATACCGCCGAACGCAGCGGCGCCAGGGGCAATCTGCTGCAAGACCGCCTGCACGGTACGGCTACCGATGCGCTGGCGCAGGCGGAAGCCCGCGTCGAGCGAAACCGCATCCTCAAGCTGGCGACGGCCGACGTTGCACTGCCCGCGGCACGGACGGTGCTGTCGTTCGACCGCGTGACGGCAGGACCGGCACCCGGCATTACCACGCTCAGGGAATTCTCGATGACGATCACGGGGCCGCGGCGACTGGCGGTCCGGGGCCCCAATGGCAGCGGGAAATCGACCTTGTTGCGGCTTGCGGCGGGCACGCTGGTTCCGGACAGCGGCGCGATCCGCCGAACAGTGCGGCTGGCGATGCTCGATCAGGACGTCACTCTGCTGCGGCGGGACATGAGCCTGCTCGGCAATCTGCGCCGTCTCGATCCGGGACTGAACGATAACGAGGGACGACGCCTGCTGGCGGCTTTTCTCTTCAGGGGCGGAACGGTGCATCAGCCGGTGGACAGCCTTAGCGGCGGTGAACGGGTGCGAGCCGGGCTGGCCTGCGTCCTGGGCACGCGGCCCGCACCGGAACTGCTGATCCTCGACGAACCGACCAACCACCTCGATCTTGAAAGCATCGCCGCTGTCGAGTCGGCACTGCGATCGTATGGCGGCGCGCTGCTGATTGCCAGTCACGATCCGGCCTTCCTTCGCGCGGTCGGCGCAGATCAAACGATCGATCTTCCGTCTACGGTCGAATGACGTTGATAAAACTAAAATTGTATTTTCATTGCAAGTACCGGCCGATTTCTTCTCTATTGATTTTCGATCATTTTTGTCGCCATACTACACTCATGAAGGGAATACCCCAGGAACGTCTACATAATTCTGCATGAGGGGAACGAGAATGCGAATTGTCGCCAAACCACTGTTCGCGCTCGGGGTCGCCATCATGGGTCTTTCGATCGTTCAGGCCGCCGCAGCCGCGGCCTCTTCCGGCACTCACGGCACGGATGCCTCGATCATCGTCGTCGCTGGCGGGCCGCCCTATGGATGCGGCGCGCCGCACGGCAGCCCCGGAACGGCCCCGGGGTGCCGCCGCGCCCCCCATGTCAACAATCCTCGACGCGGCATCATTCATCGGCTGCAGTCGGAGCCTTCCGCCCATATCCGTCTGGCCATCCAGCGATGCGTCAACGGCATGCGCGGTGCCCGCTGGAAACACCGCTACGAAGCCTGCTATTACCCTGCATTGGAAAACTGACAGTCGTTCGGCAATCAACCCGCACATAATCGGTAAGTCATTCCGGCGTACGCTGAATTCTCTTGGTGCCACCGTTCGTTAATGCGACGGTCAACACAAAGAAGCGTCTTAGCGCGACCGAAAAGACCACGGACGTTTCGCTCCCGTCGCCGCGCCGGATTTTCGGCACGATCAAGACGCCGGGACTCCCGATCGTGGCCGAAAAGTGTCCGGAGCCGATGCCGAATTCCAACCCGCCCCTCCGCCGGCCAGGGTCCGTCACCGAAGAGCGGCAGCGTCGGCACCATCCGCCTCACGACTGGCTTCTGGTGTCGTTGAACGACCGCGTTTTCATGAATGCGGCACCGCCGGCCCTCGCCCTCAACCCCGTTGTGGCGGCGATCCTGTCCGCAACCGTATGGGGGGAGGTACCATCCGGATGGCTGGCGGCGTTTCTGGCCGGCGTAATCACCGCGGCCGTCATCAATATCGGCCTGCACAGAATCTACGTCCGTCGACACGATCGGGTGCAGGCGCCAGCCCGCTGGAGCCGGCTCCTCATGGTCGGCGCAGGCCTGAATGGCGCGGCCTGGGGGGTCGGCCTGGGCGGCATCGTGTTCCAGGCCGAAAGCCTGACGGGGCTTGCATTGCCGGCAATCGTACTGGCCGGCCTGGCCGGCGCCTTCGTAGCCGGCCAATCGGCATTGATGTCGTCGGTCGCGGCCTTTATCGCTGCGTCGTTCATGCCGACGATCGGCGGCCTGATCGCCGGCCACGGCGCCGCCATGGCGCCGCTTGCAACCCTGATGGCGATCTACGCCGTCGCGCTGTCATTCTTCGCCTACAACAACCACCGTCAAGCCGTCGAGGCACTCACGCTTCGGTTCCAGAATGAAGCGCTGCTGGCGGAACTGCTTGCCGCCGAAGAACGCCTGATCGGGGCCCGCGACGCCGCGCAGGCCGTCAACCGCGCCAAGAGCCAGTTTCTGGCGATGATGAGCCACGAACTGCGCACGCCGTTGAATGCCATCCTCGGGTTTTCCGACATCATCGCCAACGAGCAGTTCGGCCCCGTCGGCGTGCCGCGATACACGGATTATGCGCGCGACATCCACGAAAGCGGCCGGCACCTGCTCGATCTGGTAAACGATATTCTGGATCTGTCGAAGGTCGAAGCCGGCCATATGGAGATCAGCAAGGTACCGCTGGACCTGACCGGCGCCGTCGACTCCGTTCTGCGTCTGCTGCGCATAAAAGCCGAGGAAGCATCGGTCGGCCTATCGGTCGATCTGGCGCCCGATGCCCGGCGCGTCATGGGCGACCGCCGCGCCATAAGCCAGATCCTGTTCAATCTGGTCGTCAACGCGATCAAGTTTACGCCGGCCGGCGGATCGGTGGTGGTGCGATCCCGGCGCGTCGACGGCGACACCGTAATGCTGTCGATCGAGGACACCGGCATCGGCATCGAAGCCGACGACCTCGAACGGGTATTGCATCCTTTCGAGCAGGCCGACAACAGCTATACCCGGGCGGCGGGCGGCACCGGCCTCGGCCTGCCGCTGGCCAGGTCGCTGGCCGAATTGCACGGCGGCGGCCTCACCCTGAAGAGCCGGCCGGGCAAAGGCACGATTGTCGAGGTGACGCTACCCGCCGCACTGCCGGTCGACAAGACCTGAAACCCAACGGGCCGGCGACCCGCGGGCTCACTGCGAACCGCGCGACGGGGACCGCCGGACGGCGGAGTCCAGCGCCGCGTTCTCGGCTCTGATACGCACAGTGAGAACCGCGGCATTCAGGATTGAGAAGACGAGCGCATAGAGTGGCATCGACAGCGCCAGCGGCAGCACCGCAATCTCGCCGACAACGACCAGATAATTGGGGTGAGCGACGTATCGATACGGTCCGCTCTGCTCCAGCCGCTCCCCGGGCACGACGATGATGCGCGTCGTCCACCGGCGGCCGAGTGTGGCCAGAACCCATATTCGCACGGCCTGAAGACCGAGAAAAGCCACCAGCCATCCAGTCTGAACCGGCGCGTCCCGGGCCAGGACCCACAACCCCGCAAGCCATGCGGCATGAAGCAGGACAATTGCGCGGTAGTGCCCCGGCGCATGCTCTTGCCCGCCGGCCGCCAGCAGCCGCGCCGTGTTGGCTCTGGCGATCCATAATTCGATCAACCGCTCCAAAGTCACAAGAGCAAGGACGATCGTGGCCAGTGTCATTGCGGTCCGGCCAGGGTTACGCCGCTCGCCGTGAAACCCGGACCGAGCGCAAAAAGGGCTGAGCGGTGGGGCAAGCCCGCCTGTAGCGCGCGCTCCAGCACGAACAGCACCGTCGCGGCCGACATGTTGCCAAAGTCGCGAAGCACCGTGCGCTCATGGTCCAGCGATCCCGCGCCGAGCGCCAGGGCGTGCTCGATTGACTCGACCACCTTGGCGCCGCCGGGATGACACAGTATGCGGCCGACCGCTCCGCGATCGGTGCCGGCCTGGCTGAAGATGGCATCGACGGCGGCTGCGGCATGCTCCTCGACGAACGGCGGTATCGACCGGTCGAAGATGACGCCGAACCCCTGATCGTCCACACGCCAGCCCATGATATCGAGCGTATTCGGCCACAGATGTTCGCCACTGCCGGTCACCCGCGCCAGAACCGGATGTCCGCCGGAACCCCCGCCACTGGCCCCCTTATCGCCCGCCCGCAAAACGCAGGCAGCCGCACCGTCGCCAAACAACGCCGTTGCGACAATGTTGGCTTTCGTCAACTGGTCCAGCCGGAAGGCCAGCGTGCAGATTTCGACAACCAGCAGCAAAACGGTGCCGCCCGCCGGCACGGCCGCAAGCCGCGATGCCAGGGCCAGACCGGTGACGCCGCCCGCACAGCCAAGCCCGAAGACGGGGACACGCCGTACATCGGGACGGAAGCCGACCGACGGGGCAATGCGCGCTTCGAGACTGGGCGTGGCAATGCCGGTGGACGATACAAGTACGACCGTATCGACATCCGCGCCCGCCAGACCGGCCTTAGCCAATGCGCGGTTCGCAACGGTGACCAGAAGGTCCGTTGCGCCGGCGGTATAGGCCGCCGTCCGCTCGTGCCACCCTCGTTCTTCGAGATACCAATCTTTTGGCCGAATGCCGTACCGGCATTCGATCCCGGCGCTTTCGAATACCCGTGCCAACCGGTCATATCCATGCATGCGCCGCCCGAAGACGGCCTGTGCGGCATCCGCGACCTCGGCCTGCACCAAGGCGTGCTGTGGAACCGCCGTCGCCAACGAGATCAAATCGACGCCATTCGTCATTATCCGGGTGCCCCCCATGTCGCCGTGGCGAATGCGCCCGGCCCCAGCCCCGGTCCGATCCGGCCGCGTTGCGACGCGAACGATCTCGGGCAGTGCATGGTTCCGTTGGACGCCGATGGTTCGGCGGCAATTTCAGAGCGGGTATGGTATACTTTCCGGCCAGGTATTGGGTGACAGCCGTTCCCTACCGCGCCGAACGGCGGTCGAGATGGCGCTCGATCAGGCGCAGGTTGCGGATATTCGCCTTGAACCCGGCGTCGAACAAGTCGCCGAACAGTGGGATGGCACCGACGGCCGCATCGATACCGATATTGGCCATCATGCGCAGCATCAGCGATTTCGGAATGCCAAGCCGGCGCGCTTCGATCAATCCATAGGCCGACACCGCCAGTCCGGCGGCGTCGCCGATTCCGGGTACCAGGCCGATGATCGGGTCGAGCCCGACACGCCAGCGCGTTCCCGGAACAGAAACGGCGGAATCCATTACGCGCGCAAGCGACTGCAGGCGGCGAAGACGGCGCGCCTCGTCCACGGACAGGCCCGGAGGCACGCCCCCGGATACGTCCCGCGTCAAATCGCCGGTCACGATCTCTGGCATCGCGTCAGCTATCGCCAGTTTCAGCGTTTTGCGATGATGTAGACGGCGTGCACGATACCGGGAATGTAGCCCAGCAGCGTCAGCAGGATATTGATCCAGAATTGCGGGCCAATGCCGACCTGAAGAAAGACGCCGACCGGCGGCAGCAGGATAGCGAAGATAATGCGGACAATATCCATGAGGGACTCCAAGAACTGGTTCGCCGCGTGCAGATCGCTGCAGCGGTATCGGTACCGGCGACCAATGCCCCGGTATCCACAGGCTCCAATAACCATGTGACAGTGCAGCAGTAGAGTGGGAAGCGCCGGTGAATTATCAAGGATCCCACAAATGGCTACCCGGAAACCCCGCGCCCGACGCCTTCCCGCTGATTGATAACTCAGACGCCGCCACGATCGTTCCCGCGCGGCGCGACCGGCGGCCAGATGCGCCGGAAAACGCCGTTGCGCAGGATCAGCGCGTGGTTCAGCGCGGCCGTGACATGGGCGGCGATCACCGCCACGAACACAAAAGCTGTGACCTTGTGGATCACGGACAGCGTCGTTGCGAAATCCTCCATGCCGGGCGTGGTGGACGGCGAGACGAGCGGCGGGATGCCAAGCGCATCCAGCAACTCGATCGGAAACCCGCCCCCGACGACACGGAAATAGCCGGTCACGGTCATGGTCAGCATCAGGGCATAGAGCGCGGCGTGGCTGGCGCCGGCGACCCGGCGTTCCAGCGGCGTCAGGCTGTCCGGCAGCGGATCCGGCCGATGCGTCAGACGCCAGATCAGGCGGGCGACGACCAGGAAGAAAATGATAACGCCGAGGTTCTTGTGCAGGATGAACAGAGGGTCACCGATCGCCTCGAACCCCTCGCTGGTCATGGCGATGCCGGCCGCCAACATCACGAGGACCAGCAGCACCGTAGCCCAGTGAAACAGCCGCGCCACAGTGCCATAACCGCGCCCGGCTTTTTTGCTCTCATTGATTCTCGCCATGCCATCCCCCCTCCGTCCATTACCCCGGCCATCGGTCCGTCACCGGCCCGCCGGTCACGGGCAGCATCCCCCATTGGCCCGGATTTGCCAGATGGGGGGCAACTCCCGTATGATCATGGTTCGCAATCCATCGAACACTATCAGGAGGCCACACCGAATGGCCGAAGAAAACCCGCTATTGCGCCGCGCCTATTCGCTGGACGGCGATCCCGACAAGACCCGCGATGTGTATGCCGACTGGGCCGAAAGTTATGATCGCGACACGGCAAACGAGTTCGGCTATGTCGCGCCCGGACTGGCGGCGTCCGAGCTGGCCGAGCTGGTCTCCTTCGACGGGGTCGTGCTCGACGCCGGCTGCGGCACGGGGCTGGCCGGGGAGGAACTGCACCGCCGCGGACTGATGACGATCGACGGCATCGATCTGTCGGCCGAAATGCTCGACGTCGCGGCAAAGAAATCGGTCTATCGCACCCTTTCGGTCGCCGATATGACCCAGCGCCTTGGTTTCGCCGACAACACATATGATGGCGTGATCTGTGTCGGCACCTTTACCAGCGGCCATGTCGGCCCGGACGCGATCGACGAATTGCTGCGCATCACCAAGCCCGGTGCACCGGTCGTCGTCACCGTGCACGAAAAGGTCTGGGACAAGGACGGCTATCTCAATCATCTGCGCAAGCTGGAGCGTCAGGGGCTGATGCGCGTGCGCGAAATCAAGGACTCGCCGTATCACGAAAAGGCCGGCTATCGGTGCCAGCTCTGCATTCTGGAAGCGGCCTGACCGGACCCTCGTGACGCGTATTCACGTTCGGGCGTTCACGTTCGGGCGTTCAGGGGGCCGCGCGTTCGGGGTCGCCGCCTTCGGCCCTTCGTCTCAGCATCCGGCCGACCACCGGCGCCAGCGACACCACCAGCAACAGCCGGAAGATATGGTGGCTGGCGACCATGGCCGGCTCCATGCCGAGCGAAAGCGCAATCAGGCTCATCTCGGGCGCGCCGCCGGGCGCGAACAGCAGGAACGCGAGATTGATCGGCAGCCCCGTGATCATGCTCAGGGCCGCGGCGAAGCCGGCACTAAACACAAGGAAGACGCTGACCAGGACCGTGCCGAACATCAGGGCCTTGAGCATGGTCGACGGCCGAAGCAGGGCGATGCCGCATCCCATCGAAGTGCCGACGACGACCTGGGCGACGACCAGCGCCCACGGGGGCAAATGGGCATCGGTCAGACCGGTCAGATAGGCAGTCCCGGTGAGCATCATCGGGACGACCATCAAGGCACCGGGAACCCGCAGGCGGCGGCCGATCAACGCCCCCGCCACACAGCCGGCGAGCACGAGGACGTCCTGGATCCCGATCGCGCCCTCACCGCCGGCACCTCCCGCCATCCCCCCGGCTATCCCCGTCATTGAACCGGCGCCCGGTTCGGGGCCGCTCGTGACCATCAATGGCGGCACGATCAGGACGACAAAGAGCATCCGGACACTGTGCACCAGGGCGATCCTGTTCGGATCGGCGCCCATGGCCGTTCCGATCAGCACCATTTCCATGAACCCGCCCGGCGCCGCCATGCAATAGGACGACACGGCGTCATAGCCCGCGAACCGCCGCAGAAGCAGCGTGCCGACGATCATGACCGTGACCGTATAGGCAGCGATCATGGCCAGTGAAATGTGCCAGCCGCTGATGGCATCGAGAAAATTGGCGGGGACGGCACTGCCGACGATGATGCCGACCGCGATCATCATGGCCGACCGCCAGTGACGACCGACCATCGGGCGCATGGGCAACAGACCGATCAAGGTTCCACCAACCATTGATCCAACCATCCAGGGTAGCGGCAAAGACAGCAGCCACCAGACCGTCCCGCCCGCCAATCCGCCGGCCACGGCGACGATCTGCCTGAGCGCGTTGCCGACTCCGGAATCCGGCCAGGGGCGCATTCGGGAACCCATTCGGGAGTAAATTGTCATCAGGGGCTTATAGCCCGTCCCGGGCCGTCAGAAAAAGCTTTCTGAAACCCACCCTGGCCGAGAAGCGCGGGAAAGCCCTTCCGGCCGAGTGTGGGGGTGTGCTAGGCCTTGCGCCGTCGGCCGCGCGGCCGGAACATCAGGGACGCCCGGAATCGGACCATTGGCGGACCGTAATCGGGCCACACTCGGGAGGGCATCACCCATGACCAGATCACTCGCCGTATCGGCCGTCGCCATCGCGGCGGCTTTCGGAGCCACGGCGCTCACAGCCCCGTCGGCCGAAGCACAGACCCGGCTGACGCTGAAATCGGCGTCTTCGACCTCGTCCTATTACGCGATGACGGTTCAGCTCGGCGAAATGCTGCGCTCGGCCAGCGACGGCGACATCCTGCCGACGGTCGAGGAAAGCCAGGGTTCCGTTCAGAACGTGACCGAAGCCGGCCGCCGCCCGGGCGCCTTCTTCTTCACGACACCGCCGAACCTGCTGCTCGACGCCTGGGCGGGCGAAGAGCCGTTCACCAGCGGCGATTACGATGGCATCCGGACGCTGTTCCCGATGCCCTTCATCACCATCCATTTCGTGGTGCGGGCCGACAGCGACATCCATTCCGTGGCCGATCTGGAAGGCTCGACCTTCATCGCCGGCGGCACGGGAACGTTCTGCGCCGGCCAGACGGCGGCGATCTTCGACGTACTCGGTCTTACCGACAGCATCGACACCCCGGAAATGGAACTCTCCGGCGCCCCCAACGCCTTGCGCAACCAGCAGGCCGACGGCTATGCCACCTGCAGTTCTCACCCCACACCGCAGGTCCAGGAACTGGCCTCGACGCTGGACATCCGGATCCTCAGCTTCAGCGATGAGGAACGCGCCGCCATCATCGAGGAAAATCCGGCGGCGGGCGAATTGACCATTGCCGGGGGCACCTATGCCGGAGTCGACGAGGACGTGGCCACGATGGGCGTTCCGGTCGGCGGCTATGGCACCAATATCGACGACGAAACCGCGTTGTTCCTGGTCGAGCAGTTCTGGGAGCAGCGTGAAGACCTGGCCGAGGAAAACCCGTGGTGGGCCGGTGTCGCGCCGGAACTCGTCACACAGCTTCAGGCACCCATTCATCCCGGCGTCCTCGCCTTCTACGAGGAACAGGGCGTCGACATCCCCGACAGCATGAAGTGAGCCTGATCTAAGTGTCGTCGGTACGCTCTCTGGTGCCGACCGTTTCCGTGGACGGGCGCGTCTACGGCGGGGCCGCGATCATGCTCGCGGTCCTGACGGTCGGGTTCCACCTTTACAACGCCTTCGCGGGCCTGATCCCCAATCTGGTCACCCGGCCGCTGCATCTGGCACTGGCGGTGCCGTTCATCTTCCTGGTCGGCTATCGCGCCGACCGGGCGGCGTTTGAACGGTATTCCGGTTATGTGCTGGCGGCGTTGGGCGTGGCGGCATGTGCCTATATCATCTGGGACAGACCCGCGCTGACGCGCCAGTATGGCGCGCTGGACGGCGCGTTTCAGATCGCCGTCGCCCTTGTGCTGATCGTCACGGTGCTGGAAATGGCGCGCCGTGCGATCAAGGCGGTGCTGCCGATCGTGGCCGCCCTGGTGCTGGCCTATGCCTTTGTCGGCGAGTGGATTCCCGGCTATTTCGGCCATTCCGGACTGACCCCGACTTATATCCTGGGCACGCTCACGATCACCGAAGGCGGTCTCTGGGGCACTCTGACCGGCACATCCGTCGACACGATCTCGATGTTCGTCATTCTCGGCGGGTTCATTTCCGCCGGTCAGGCCGGCCAGGGATTCATGTCGTTCGCGACCCAGATTGCCGGCCGCTTCCGGGCCGGTGCGGCCAAGGTCGCCGTCCTGTCCTCGGCCTTTTACGGCACGATTTCCGGCGTCGCGGCCGCGAATACAGCAACCACGGGCATGATCACCATCCCGGCCATGAAGCGGCTGGGCTATCCGCGCGCCTTTGCGGCGTCGGTCGAGGCGGTGGCCAGCACCGGCGGCCAGATCCTGCCGCCGGTCATGGGCGCCGGCGTGTTCGTCATGGCCGAGCTTGTGCGCGTTCCGTATACCGAAATCATGATCGCCGCCACGCTGCCGGCGCTGCTGTTCTTCGTTACCGCCTGGATGGGCGTGCAGAATTACGCGCTGCGCCACGACCTCCCGGCACTCTCGCGCGACGCGCTGCCGGGCTGGCGCGTGGTCATGGTATCGCTGCCCTTCTTCCTGATCCCGTTCGGCATCCTGATCGGCACGCTGATCTTTACCAGCTATACGCTCCAGTTCGCGGCCGTCTTCGCCACGGCGGCGACCTGGGTGACACTGATGTTCGAAGCCGATGGCAGCGTGTCGCTGCGCGGTTGGTGGGACCGGACGCTGAACGCCCTGATCACGGCCGCGCAGCAGGTGGCGATGATCGCGGCCGTTATCATCTGCGCCGGCATCATCGTCGGCGTCTTCAACATGACGGGCCTGGGCGTCAAGCTGACCTCGGTGATCCTCAGCGCATCGGGCGGCCATCTGTGGGCCGCGCTGGCACTGACGGCACTGGCCAGTCTGGTTCTGGGCATGGAACTGCCGACGACCGCGGCCTATGTCATCTGCGCCGCCGTCGCCGCCCCGGCCCTGGTCACCATGGGCGTGCCGGAGCTCTACGCCCATCTGTTCGTGTTCTGGTACGCGCTGCTCTGCACAATCACACCACCGGTCTGCGGCAATGTCTTCATTGCGGCCGGGATCGCGCAGACGCCCTGGCTTCCGGTCGCCGGCAACGCCATGCGCCTGGGGCTCGGGCTGTTTCTGGTGCCGCCGGCCTTCATCGCCAATCAGGACCTGCTGCGCATCGCCGACGCACCGGTCGCCGCGCTGCTGGCGTTCATCCAGATCGCTTTCGGCCTGTGGCTGGTCAGTTTCGGTGCCATTGGCGGTCCGCGCACGCGCCTGTTCGAGCTGCTGCGCATTGCCGCCATACCGGCTGGCCTCGGTGTGATCTTCCTGATCTGACGCTGATCCTCTCGGCGGTGGGATTGCGATTATTTCCATCACCTGATCGCCCCTGACACCGATCAGGGGCCCCGAGCCGCATGAGGCCTGCTCGTGTCTCGCGATCGCAAGTTGCTGCGCGAGGTCCCCGCTCAAGGCGGGGACGATCAGGGAGTGGCGGCGGCCGGACCTGCGAGGGTCCCGGCGTTGACATACGAAAGTCTGTCAGGTATCTGATATATTACAAAATATCAATTTGGGAGGAAACAATGAGAATACCATTCTCCGCTACGGCGTCCGCAGTTGCCCTGATTCTCGCCCTGCCCGGCGCCGCACTCGCCCAGTGGCCCGAACGCCCGATTACCCTGATCGTCCCCGCCGGTGCCGGCGGCGGCACCGATGCGACCGGCCGCCTGCTGGCGGCGGAGTTGGAAGAGCGCCTCGGCCAGCCGGTCAATGTCGTCAACCAGGGCCAGGGCGGCGGCGTCATCGGCTTCACCACGATGACCGAAGCCGAACCCGACGGCTATACGCTCGGCATCGCGTATAATTTCGCGCACTACAAGCCGATGGGCCAGGGCGATTTCGACGTCGCCAACATGACGCCGATCGCCCAGTACAACTTCGATCCGGCCGGTTTCCATGTTCGTCAGGACTCCGAATGGGACACGATCACCCAGGCGCTGGACGACATCAAAGCCGATCCGGCCGCCTATGACATCGCGTGCGGCGGCGGCTGCGGCGGGTCATGGCCGATCGCACTGGCCACCCTGCTCCAGGAATGGGACGTCGACCTCAGCGAAGTCCGGATGATCTCCGGTCAGGGCGCGGCCGCCGCGCTGCAGGAGATGGTCGCCGGCGGCTTCGACGTCGTCCCCTGCTCGGTCCCCGAAGCCGGGTCGCTGATCGAATCCGGGCTGGTCAAGGGCCTCGCGGTGTTCGGATCCGAGCGGCTCGAAGCATTCCCCGACATCCCGACGCTGGAAGAGGAAACCGGGCTTGAACTGGAACTGGGCGCCTGGCGCGGCCTTGTCGGTCCGGCCGGCCTGCCCGACGATGTCGTCGACCAGCTGGGGGCAGCCATGGAAGACATTTATGACGACGAGGAATTCCAGGAGGCGATGACGTCGCGCGGCTTTGGCCTGCGCTGGCGCGATACGGCCGAGTTCGAGGACTTCCTGCTAAACGAGGAAGAACAGGTTCGCGCCCTGATCGGCACCCTGGAACTCTAGCACCGGACCCAATCATTCCATACTGATCGGGGGCGCCGTCGTCACCGGCGGCGCCCCCCGTCAATGCCGGATTTGCCACCGCCATGAATCCCAGGAACATCGCCATCGGATCGGCATTCGTGGTGTTGGGCGCTTCGCTGATCGTCTTTGCCATGCCGCTGACGACACCGCGCCACATTCCCTATGGCCCCGACCTGTTTCCCACCATCGTCGGCATCGGCATGATCGTTTTCGGTCTCGTGGCCGTAGCTCGCGCCTGGACCGGCGCCGACCCCGCGCCACCGCCGCGTGACGCCGGCTATCGCTTCGGTCTGCCCGTCGTGGCCTTCGTCGCCGTGCCGATCGTGTTCATCCTTGCCGTGCCCGTCATCGGCTACCTCATCGTCATGCCGGTGTTGCTCAGCGGGCTGATCGGGCTGATGCGCGGACGCTGGCTGTCATCGATCGTCATCGGCACCCTGGCGGCGTTCGTGCTGCAAATCCTGTTTCAGCAATTCATGCGCGTTCCCCTGCCCTGGGGTCTGCTTGAGACGTATTCCGGGGTGCTGACATGGATCTGATGCTCCGGTCCTTGACCCTGCTGGCGGATCCGACGGTGATCGCGGCCATGCTGCTGGCATCGGTGTATGGTCTTGCCGTCGGATCGATCCCGGGCCTGACGGCGTCCATGGCGGTCGCCCTGATCATTCCGATCACCTTTTTTCTGGAGCCGGTGCCCGCCCTGGCGGCGGTGATGACCCTGGCGGCAATGGCCATCTTCGCGGGCGATTTGCCCGGCGCCCTGCTGCGCATTCCGGGGACGCCGGCATCGGCGGCCTATGCCGACGAAGCCTATCGCATGACGCAAAAGGGCAAAGCCTCGCAGGCACTGGGCATAGGTCTGGTCTGCTCGGCCATCGGCGGCATCTTCGGCGCCATCCTGCTGATCACGGCAGCTCCTTGGCTGGCGCGCATCGCCCTTCAATTCTCCAGCTACGAGAAATTCTGGCTGGCCTGCCTGGGCCTGACGGCCGCCGCCGCGGTCAGCCAGGGCCACTGGTCAAAGGGCGCGTTGTCGCTACTGCTGGGGCTGGCGATCGCCCAGGTCGGGCTCGACCCGGTATCTGGCCAGTTGCGTTTCACCTTCGGCGTTGGCGATCTGACCGCCGGCTTCTCGTTCATCCCGGTGCTGATCGGGTTTTTCGCCATCCCGGAGGTCCTGCGCTATGCCTTTGGCGCCGGCCGCACCGCCGAGCGCGTCATCAACGCGACCACCGGCCTTTTCCAGGGCCTCTGGACGGACCTGAAGCGACTGAAATGGGGTATCGCGAGGGGATCGGTCATCGGTGCCGTCATCGGCGCCATCCCCGGCGCGGGCGCGGATATCGCCGCTTATGTCTCCTATGCCCTGTCGAAGCGGCTGTCGGGCCATCCCGAGAAATTCGGCACCGGCATTACCGATGGCATCGCCTCGGCCTCGGCTTCGAACAATTCATCGATCGGCGGCGCCCTGATCCCGGCTACGGTATTCGGCATTCCCGGCGACAGCCTGACCGCAATCATCATCGGCGTTCTGTTCATGAAGGGCCTGAACCCCGGTCCGACGGTATTCCTGACCAACGCCGACCTGATCAACGCAGTCTTCCTATCGTATCTGATCGCCAATCTGCTGATCATACCGTTCGGATTCGCGGCAATCGCCGGATACCAATACGTCCTGCGGGTACCAAAATCGGTTCTGATGCCGGTGATCCTGTCCTTCTGCATCGTGGGCGCGTTTGCCGTCGACAACACCATGTTTGCGATCGTGACCATGCTGTCCATGGGCATCATCGCCTATATTCTTGAGGAAGGCGGTTTTCCGCTGGCGCCCGCCATACTCGGCCTCGTCATCGGGCCGATGCTGGAAGAAACCTTCCTGACCTCGCTGACCCGTGCGCGCGGCGACCCGCTTGCCTTTGTCGAGCGGCCCGTTGCGGGCGGGCTGGCGGCCGTGACGATCCTGATCTGGCTGATGCCACTGGCCGCATGGCTGATCCGTCTGATCGGGAACAGAAGAGAGCGCAGAGCGTGATCGACCGGACGACATTCGACCTGGAACCGGAGACGCTTTCGGAATCGGCCTATCGCACGATCGAGGAAATGATCGTCACACTGGAACTGCCGCCGGCAACCATGACCACCGAACAGCGGCTCTGCGCACAGACCGGGCTGGGGCGGACGCCGGTGCGCGAGGCCTTGCTGCGTCTTTCTTATGGTTACCTGGTGCGGATCCTGCCCCGCCGGGGGATCCTGGTGCGCCCCATCGAGGTCGACTACATTCTGATGACGATCGATATCCGGCAATCGGTCGAGCGCCTGATCATCCAGCGCGCCGCCAGACTGGCCGACGACCTCCAACGGCGGCATTTCCGCGAATTGGCCGCCATGATCGGCGATGCCGCGCGCACACCGGATCTGCGCCGCTTCATGCGCATCGACGACGCCTTCAATCGGCTGCTCGCCAAAGCCGCCGATCACGAGGTCGCGGCCCGCACCTTCGAACCGCTGCACTGCGTCAACCGGCGCGCCGGTTTCGTCTATGCGGGCGCAAAAGGGGCCGGGTTGGCCGAAACCGGGCGTGAGCATGTGCGCATCATGACAGCGGTCGCCGAAGGCGACACGACTGAAGCCGAGGCCGCGCTGGACGACCTGCTCGCCACCTCGACCCGGATCGCCCACGAACTCGGCGCCAGCCAGGCCCGGAGTCTGGCGTCATGACCGCCGCTGCTATCGATTTCCCGTCCATCGCCGAACGGATACGGTCACCCGATGCCAGAACAACCCGCTAATACCGCACCAATCCATAAGGTCGTCATCTACGGCGACAGTTTCGCCGACCGCCGGGCCGAAATCCAGGCCGCACTGGGCGACGCCTTCACCGTCGTCACGATCGGCCACGGCGCGTCCCGGACGGAAAAAGAGTCCGCGTTCGCCGATGCCCTGGCCACGATTGCCGTGCGCATCGATGCCGACACGCCTATCCCGCCGTCGCTGCGCCTGATCCAGGTGCCGGGCATCGGCTGGGACGAAATCGACCTCGGCCATGTGCCGTCGGGCGCCACCGTCTGCAATGTCGGCGGACACGAGACCGGGGTCGCGGAATACTGCATGGCCCAGATGCTGGAATGGTGCCACCGCCTGCGCCCTGCCGAAGAGGGCTTCCGGCGCGGGTCCTGGGAGCGATCGAGCCGGTTCGGCGCGCCGCCCCACCGGGAATTGTCCGGCGCGACCGTCGGCATCATCGGTTTCGGCGCGATCGGACGGGTGCTGGCGCGGCAACTCCAGGGATTCGGGGTGCGCATTCTGGCCGCCAATCGCTCGGCCATCCCGGCCGACGCCGATGTCGACGGCCGGTACGCGCTGGCCGACATTCCGGTGATGCTGCGCGACTGCGATTTCGCGGTCGTCGCCATCGCGTTGACGCCGGAAACGCGGGGGCTGATCGGCGCCGCGACCCTCGACGCCCTCGGGCCCCAAGGCGTCCTGGTGAACGTGGCGCGCGGTCCGGTCGTGGATGAAACCGCCCTTTGGGACGCCCTGAGCGGCGGCCGCATCGGCGGCGCCATCATCGATGTCTGGTATCGCTATCCGGGCGCCGACGACCCGGACCTGTCACCGGCCCATCATCCGTTTGCGACCCTGCCCAACATCATGATGACCCCGCATCTGTCAGGCTGGACATCAGGAACGGTGGCGCGCCGCCTGTCGCTGATGACCGACAATATCCGCCGCGCCGCGGCCGGGCATGCCCTGGTCAACGCCGTCTCGACACCAGAGGAAAGAAAGGCATGAGCAGGAGCGACAGGAAGGACAAGCGGCGCTCGCAGGCCTGGTTCGGCGGCCTGGACAAGGACGGCTTCATCCATCGAAGCTGGATGCGCAATCAGGGCATTCCCAGCCACGCCTTCGATGGGCGGCCGATCATCGGCATCTGCAACACGTATTCCGAACTCACGCCGTGCAACGCGCATTTCGGCGACCTCGTCGCGGCGGTGAAGCGCGGGGTGATCGAAGCCGGCGGATGGCCGCTGGAGTTTCCGGTATTCTCGTGCGGCGAGTCCAATCTGCGCCCGACGGCGATGCTGTTCCGCAACCTCGCCAGCATGGATGTGGAAGAAAGCATCCGCGGCAACCCGATCGACGGCGTCGTCCTGATGATGGGATGCGACAAGACCACGCCCTCGCTGATCATGGGCGCGGCCAGTTGCGATCTGCCGACCATCGGGCTGTCGGGCGGGCCGATGCTGAATGGCCACCACGAGGGGCGCGTCATCGGCTCGGGCACCGATGTCTGGCGGCTTTCCGAAGAGGTACGCGCCGGGGTGATCTCGGTCGACGACTTCATGGCCGCCGAAGCCGCGATGAGCCGGTCGGCCGGTCACTGCATGACCATGGGCACCGCTTCGACCATGGCCAGCATCGTCGAAGCCCTGGGTCTGGGATTGCCGTACAACGCCGCCTACCCCGCTGTGGACGCACGCCGCAAGGTTCTGGCCCACATGGTCGGCCGCCGTGCGGTCGAGATCGTCGAAAGTGACCTGCAGCTGTCGCGCGTTCTGACAATGGATGCGTTCCGGAACGCGGTCCGGGTCAATGCGGCGATCGGCGGCTCGACCAATGCCGTTGTTCATCTGATCGCCATCGCCGGTCGGCTGGGGCTGCCGTTCGGCCTGGACCAATGGGACGAATGGGGCCGCGACGTGCCGACGCTGGTCGATCTGATGCCGTCGGGGCGGTATCTGATGGAGGATTTCTGCTATGCTGGCGGCGTTCCGGCCGTAGCGCGCCGTCTGGCCGAGAACGGCATGCTCGACGGCGACGCGCTGACTGTCAACGGCCGCACGATGGGCGAGAACGTCGCCGACGCGCCGGTCCACAACGACGACGTGATCCGGCCGTGGGATCGTCCGCTGACCGAGAATGGCGGCATAGCGGTGCTGCGCGGCAACCTGGCGCCACGCGGGGCGGTGCTGAAGCCATCGGCCGCGTCGCCCGATCTGCTCGTTCACGAAGGACCGGCGCTGGTATTCGAGTCCATCGAGGACCTGAAGGCGCGGATCGATGATCCCGACCTGCCGGTCACGCCCGATACCGTGCTCGTCCTGCGCAATTGCGGCCCAAAAGGCTATCCCGGCATGGCGGAGGTCGGCAACATGCCCATTCCGCGCAAGCTGGTCGAGCAGGGCGTGCGCGACATGGTGCGCATATCCGACGCGCGGATGAGCGGCACGGCCTATGGCACGGTCGTTCTGCATGCCGCACCGGAATCCGCCGCCGGCGGACCGCTTGCCGTCGTGCGAACGGGCGACCGGATCAGAATGGACGTGCCCGCACGGCGGCTCGACCTGCTGATCGACGATGACGCGCTTCGGGCGCGGATGGCCGACTGGACCGCCCCCGCGCCGGTGACGGTCGGCGGCTATCAGGGATTGTATGTCGAACGCGTGCTTCAGGCCGATCAGGGCGCCGATCTGGACTTTCTGGTCGGCTGTCGTGGTGCTGCCGTCCCCAGGGAGTCTCATTGATATGGATAAACTGCCACGCGGTGTTCACACCGTCCTCTACGCCCTGTTCAACCAACACGGCGAGCTCGACCGCGACGCCATGCGCCGACAGGTGGATATTGCAATCGATCAGGGGGCCGTCGGCATTGTCACGCTTGGCCTTGCAACGGAGGTTCGCCACCTGACGGCGGTCCAACGGCGCCAGATGGTCGAATGGAACACCCGGGACATCGCCGGGCGAGTCCCGCTGGCGGTCACCATCTTCGAACCGACACCCGACGAACAGATCGCGGCGATCGCCCACGCGGCCGATCACGGCGCGGCCTGGGTCATCGTCCAGCCGCCGGCGACGGCGCACGACGAGGCGACGCTGACCGCCGCCTTCGATCAGGTTCTGAGGCAATGCCCCATCCGTGCCGCCATTCAGAACGCGCCGCAGTTCATCGGCGTGGGCCTGAGTGTCGCGGCGATCAAGGCGCTGAGCGACCGGCACCCGAACCTGATCGCGGTCAAACAGGAGGTTTCCGCCGTCGAGACAGCTGCCCTGGTCGACGCCGTCGGCGACCGGCTGCAGGTGTTCTCCGGACGCGGCGGCCTGGAACTGATCGACTGCATCCAGGGTGGCATCGACGGCCATGTTCCCGCGCCGGAATATGCCGATTTCCTGATCGGCATCTGGGCGCATATGGCCGCCGGACGAGAAGACGAGGCGCGCGCGGCTTATGCCCGCGTCCTGCCGATGGCGACATTCGTGGTGCAGTCGCTCGACTCCCTGACCGTCTACGGCAAGCTGCTTTTCTGTCTGCGCAACGGGCTCGATTTTCATCCCCGCGCCAGTGTTTCCGGGGGCGGTCCCGTGCCGACGCCGTTCGGCCTGCGGGCATTGGCCGGCCATGCCCGGATGCTGGGCATCGATACCGCGCGCTGGCCAACGTCCTGATGCTTCGGCCGGACTGTCTCAGGACCCGGGCGAGGCGTCGCCCTGATTGGCGATCGGGCCCAGGCCGTTGCCGGTCAGCCCTTCGATTTTCGTCCGCAGGTCGGCGGAGGTGAATGGCTTGCGGATGATGTCGGCGGCGCCCAGTTTAAGCGCGACATCGAGATAATTATGGCCGCCGAAGCTGCCACCCCCGGACATCGCCAGTATCTTGATGTTCGGGTAATCCTTTTTAATCTTCGAGATTGTCTCGATGCCTTCCATCGTTGGCATCAGAATGTCCATCAGCACGATATCGAAGCGTCCCTCGCCGATCTTCTGCAGGGCTTCCGAGCCGTCCCCGGCGCTGACAACAGCATGCTCCTGACGGCGAAGCATCGCCGCGATCGTTTCCCGGACGAGCGATTCGTCATCGACAAGTAAAATGTCGGCCATACTACGTATTCCAGGGAATAATATTGATTGTGGCTTCGCTCATGATTCCGGCGATTTGTCACGAGAAGCTGAAGCATCACCATATATTTTTATAGCACTCGTTTGCGGCAAGCGTGTGACCAACTCGTTCAAACGGGATACCAATCGCGGAGTCAATGGTACGCCGTGGCCGACGACCAGACTGCCGGTCGGTCCCCGGACATCCTGAGCAACGGTCATGCCCGCACGAAGATTCTCCACCCTCACCCATAGCGTTCGCTTCCGGCTGTTGGCATCCGTTCCCCCGTGCACCTGCGTCGGACGCAGCGTTTTGTCGAGGACAACACCCGGCGACCGGCGAGCATCCGGCGCCTCCGCCAGGGCTTGCGGCAAACGGACATCATGATAGCGTGCTACGTCACCCGGTTCGATCGGGTGCAACATCGCGTGCCGGATCCGGTCGATGAGCAGGCGCAGCGATATCGGCCGTACCAGAATAGCATTGACATCGAGAGCACGGGCCAGCCGGACAAGTTCCGGATCGCCATATCCGATGACCAGCAGTACCGGCATCGTTCCTGGTGCCCCGGTCAATCCTGATCGAATGCTTTTCAGGACATCCAGGCCGGATGCATCGCCCACCAACCTGTTCGTGATCAGAACGTCGGTCGCCGTTGATCCGTCCAGATGCGCCATGATCTCGGCGTGATCCCGTGCAAAGAGGCAACGGATATTCATGGCCTTACTGTCGACCAACCCGAGCGCACGCTGCACGGCAGTGCGCAGAAAACGCTGATCGTCGCCGACCAGTACGGTGACGGATTTTACCGCTGCCGTCATGAGCATGGTCCGATATAAAAGATTCCATGCTGTATTTAACGGATTATATCGATATTCTACAAGTGAAAACTCATAATTATGCATGCTATTATGAATTACTCGATCCATTTTATTTAGATTTTTATCATATTTTCCGATATAATCATCTTTTTGGCTATCCACGAGGATCCTGACCTCTCATCAGGGGGTTGTTTTTCTTACTCCCAACGCACATCTTCATAGACGTTTCGGGCTCCAGACAGCAACACCAGGCAACGATGTGACCGAACAAAGCGATGGAACCGGCAAACGGATCGACCACGTCGATGGCAACAACCTGCCAGACAACGAGAAGCATCTCGCTGTCCTGACAGGGGCGGTGGCCGGCGGCGACCCGGCGCTGTTTGCGGATTACGGGCTCTGGCTGCGCTCGATGCTGTCGGCGCGAGGTGTCAGGGCCGACGATGCAAATGCAAGCCTTTCCGACCTCCGGCCGGTGCTCGTTCGGCATCTGCCCCGACCGGCCGCGGCGGTCGCCATGTCCCATCTCGATGCCGCCCTCGCCGACATCGACGCGCCGGCGGTCATGCCGCCCTCCTTCGTGGATCCGGCAGCGGCAAACGGCGATCTCGCGCGATGTTATCTCGATCGCCTTCTTGACGGAGACCGGAACAGCGCCGCCGATCTTGCGGAACGCAGCGTACAAGATGGTCTGCCGCTGCAGAACCTCTATCTGG